>MWAC01000001.1 GCA_002068815.1 Firmicutes bacterium ADurb.Bin467
GCGCAGGTGCTGAAATCCGTCTCCGCGGCGGTGTTCGGGGGCGTGAGCACGCTCGGGGGCATCGGCACGCTCGGCGGCGCGATGCTCGGCGTCGCGGTGATCACCCTGATCTCGAACGGCATGGATATGATGAACCTCTCGACCTACTTGCAGCAGATATCGACCGGCGCGATCCTTCTGGTCGTGCTCGCGTTCCGCCACATGCGCAGGAAGTAATTCACACCGCGGGGCGGTTGTGATAATAAAACATGGGAGGGTTTACAATGAAGAAACTCGTCGCGTTGACCCTGGTGCTGCTCATGGCGTTCGGCCTCGCGTCCGTCGCGCACGCCGAATCCAAGGGGACGATTGCCGTGGTTTGCTACGTGACCAGCGCGCCGTACTTCTCGTTCGGCGAGCAGACCGCCATAGAGACGGGCAAGGCGCTCGGCTATGACGTGATCTGGACCGGAACGACCGAAGTCGACACGCCGGGCCTGATCTCGATCATCGAGAACCTGATCGCGCAGGACGTCGACGCGATCTGCCTGGCCTCCGGCGACACGACCTCCGTCGTCCCGATCTGCCAGCAGGCGATGGAGAAGGGGATCAAGGTCGTCAGCTTCGACCTCGACATCGATCCCGCCGGCCGCGACGTCTACGCCGGCCTGATGGACCTTGCGGAGCTGGGCATCCCGCAGGTTGAGTCGATCGTCGACAGCATCGGCGAGGAAGGCAAGTATGCCATCATCACCGGCGTGCTGACCAACGAGCTTCTGCAAAAGCGCATCGACTTCTGCCTAGAGTACGCGAAGGAGAAGTACCCGGGGCTCGAGTGCGTGACCGTCGAGGGCATGGACGAGGACCCGGAGAAGTGCTACAACGTCGCGATGAACATCATGACCGCGTATCCGGACGTCAAGGCGATCATGTCGAACGTATCGACCGGCGTCGGCCCGATCTCCAGCGCCATCGAGGACGCCGGCATGATCGGCAAGGTCTACGCCTGCGGCCAGTCGACCCCGAACCTCGCCAAGCCCGGCATGGAGTCCGGCGCGTGCGTAAGCGCCGTCCTCTGGGACACCGCGAAGTGGCAGGCCTGGGCCGTGACGATCGCGGCGAACCTGATCGAGGGCGTCGAGATGCCGGTCGGCCCGCTCTCCATCCCGGGCTTCGAGGGCGCCGAGCGGCTCGAGGGCAACGTGTTCTACTTCTACGAGACGTTCACCTTCACGCCGGAAAACATCAACAACTTCAACTTCTAAGGACTTGATTTCATGAATGTGATCGACGTCACCGGGGTCATTCGCAACGGCATGTGGAGCTTCGGCTCGCTGTTTCCCAAGCCCATGATCGAGCCGGCGTCCGGATACTGCGAGGGCTTCGGCGAGTACTTCTACACAGAGATCAAGGGGATGCACGCGCAGGTCGGGACCTACCTCGAGACCCCGGCGCACTTCTTCGGCTTTGCAAACAGCTTCCTCGTCGACGACATCCCCGTTTCGTCGCTCGTGGACGTCGGCTGCGTCGTGCTCAAGGTCAAAAAGGACGTGTCGGACCCGAATGTCCAACAGGCGATCACGCTTGAGGACCTGCTCGCCTGCGAAAACGCCGACCAAATCCGGCCCGGGGACTGCATCGCGGTCACCTGCGGCTGGGAGGCCTACTGGATGCAGGACGACGTGTTCTTCCCGAACTCGCCGTACTTTACCTACGACGCGATGAAGTGGATCATCGATCAAAAGCCGTCGATACTCGCGACCGACACGCCCGCGTGGGAGAACCTCAAGGACCCGCAGGGGTTCTTTCCGGAGTTCTACCGGGCGAACATACTGATGCTCGTGCCGCTTACGAACCTCGGCAAAGTGACCAAGCCGCGCTGCAGGATCACCGCGCTTCCGCTTCGGGTGGAGGGCGTCGCGGCGTCGCCCTGCCGCGCGGTCATCGTGGAGGACTAGTACCAATCGGTTTCCGGAGAGCCTCGCGGGGCGCGGCTCTCCGGAGGCTAGAATTTGAACAGGACGGGAAAGGCAATGAAGAAAAAAGCATCGGATTTCCGCTACAACACCGGGGAGACGAAAGTGCCCTGGGCAGCCGTCGGCGAGAACTACAACGTCGAGGACATGATGGCCTTCATAGGCTTTCTGATGCAGGGCAAGGGCGAGGCCTACGAACAGGCGCTCGCGAAGGTCAAGGAGGACGTCTATGCGCTCGACGCCGTGTCCGCGCCGCCGGGAAAGCTGTCGCTGGACGCGATGGTCGCCCGCGCGGAGGCCGACGTCGACGAATTCCTCGGAACCCAGGGCGCGCTGTTCCTGACGAACTGCACGGCCGGCTTTGAAATCGCCTACAAATACGCAAACCTCAAGCCCGGCGACGAGGTGATCGTGCCCGCGATCACGTTCGTCGCGACGATGGCCTACCCGCTCTCGATAGGCTGCAAACTGGTGTTCGCAGACGTCGACCCGATCACGCTCAACATGGACCCGCAGGATGTGGAGAAGAAAATAACCGCCAGGACCAAGATGATCGTGCCGGTGGATATAGGCGGATACCCCGCGGACCTCGACCC
>MWAC01000002.1 GCA_002068815.1 Firmicutes bacterium ADurb.Bin467
GTCTCGGTGGTCGCGCCGCCGTCGTAGCACAGGACCGGTATGCCGGCCCCCACCGCGCGGTCGATGACGTCGTTGAGCGCGTCCGGGCTCGCGACGGCAATCGCGATCACATCGACGCCGCGCGTGATGAAGTCCTCCACCTGCTGAATCTGCTTGTTGATGTCGCCGTCGGCATCCTGAATGATCATCTCCCAGCCCTGCGCGGCGCCGTAGTTCGTGAAGGTCGCCTCGAGGTCGACGTAGTACTCGTCCCTGCGGTAGTAGAGGTCCACGCCGATGACCGGCTTGTCTTCCGCCAGCGCCGTCGCCGCGAACAGCAACATCGACAGCACGATGCTCAGGATAACCACCATCGAAATCGTCTTCTTCATGGGATTGCCCTCCATTATTATTTGTACCACTGCAGTGGTAGATCGCGCGTTTGCCTCATCGCATCATGCGATCGCGATGTTCAGTATCGCCTCCTGCGAGAAGTTCTCGCGGGCGATTTCCCCGGAGATGGTGCCGTCGCGCATCACGTAGATGCGGTCGCACACGCCGATCAGCTCGGGCATGTCCGAGGAAATCATGATGACCGCCTTCCCCTGCTGCGCCATCTGGCACATCAGCTTGTAGATTTCCGCCTTCGCGCCGACGTCGATGCCCCGGGTCGGCTCGTCCATGATCATGATGTCCGAATCGACCGCCAGCCACTTCGCCAGGACCACCTTCTGCTGGTTTCCTCCGGAGAGCAGCCTGGTCTCCTTCTCCTCGTTCGGCGTCGAGATGGCGAGCTTTTTGATCATGGTCCAGGCGAGCTCCCGCTCCCTGCGCTCGTTCATCAGGCCCTTGACGCACACGTTGTCCAGGTCCACGAGGCTCACGTTGTGCTTGACGCTCATGCCGAGCACGAGCCCCTGCTGCTTGCGGTCCTCCGAGACGAACGCGATCCTGTGCCGAATCGCGTCGCGCACGGAATTGAAGTGAACCTCTTTGCCGTTGACGAAGATCTGTCCGGACGTGATCCTGTCGGCGGCGAATATGGCGCGCGCCGTCTCGGTGCGCCCGGCGCCCACGAGCCCCGCGAAGCCCACGATTTCGCCGTGGCGCACGTGCATGTTGATGTCCTGAAGCACGCCCTCCCGCGCAAGGCCCCTGACCTCCAGCGCGACGTCGGTGATCTCGGCGGGCAGCTTCGGATACTCGTTGCCCAGTTCCCGGCCGACCATCAGCGAGATCAGCTGCTCGCGGTCGACCTCGGAGATCGGCAGCGTCCGGATGTGCGCGCCGTCGCGCAGCACCGAAACCGTGTCCGCGATTTTGAAGATCTCGTCCATCCGGTGCGAGATGTAGATCACCGTGATGCCGCGCTCCTTGAGGTTGGCGATGATGTCGAACAGGCATTCCAGCTCGTTTTCCGTAAGCGTCGCGGAGGGCTCGTCCATGATGATCAGGTCCGCGCGGAAGGACAGCGCCTTGCAGATTTCGACGATCTGCTTCTGCGCGATGCTCAGGCGGGAGACCTCCTCGTCGACATCCAGCTTGATGTGCAGTTCGTCGATCAGCTTCTTCGCCTCGCGCCGCATGGCCGACCAATTCACCAGGCCCGATTTCGAGGACTGCGGCCTCCCTAAGAATATGTTCTCGGCGATGGTCAGCGTCTCGACGAGCTTCAGTTCCTGATGCACGACGCTCAGGCCCAGCCTCTGGGCGTCCAACGGCTTTTCGACCCGGACCTTCTTTCCCTTGAACAGGAAGTCGCCGCTCGTGGCCTGATAGACGCCGGTCAGTATCTTGATCAGCGTCGACTTCCCCGCGCCGTTTTCCCCGACGAGCGCGTGCACGCTGCCGCGCCGAACCTGAAAGCTGACCTCGCAGAGCGCCCGGACACCGGGGAACTCCTTCGTTAGCCCGCGTATATCGAGTATCACTTCCGGGTTGTCCATATCCGACGCCTCCTCACTTGCTGGCCGCCTGGCGCCGCTGCTTGTAGACGTCGACGCCGATCGCCAGGATCAGAACCATGCCCTGCACGACCTGCTGCAGGTAGGAGTCGACGTTGATCAAGGTCATGCCGTTTGTCAGCAGCCCCACGAAGATCGCGCCCAATATGACGCCCAGCGCCTTTCCCTTGCCGCCGGTCAGCGAGATGCCGCCCAGCACGCAGGCGATGACCGCCTGAAACTCAAAGCCCATGCCGCCGGAGGGCTGGCCGGAATTCAGGCGCGACACGAGTATGACGCCGGTCAGCGCCGCGAAGATGCCGCCCAGCACGAACACGGTCGAGACGATCAGCCGCACGTTGATGCCGGAGAGATGCGCCGCCTCCTGGTTGCCGCCGGTCGCGTACACGAAGCGGCCGAACTTCGTCTTCTTCGATACGAACGATATGACGACGTAGACCGCGATCATGATCACGACGGGCCACGGGACGGCGTTTAGCAGATGCCCGCGGCCGATCCACGCGACGGAGGCGGGGATTTTGCTGACGGGGTAGGAATTCGTGATGACGTAGCACAGGCCGCGCGCGATGTACTGCATGCCGAGCGTCGTGATGAAGCCGGGCAGGCGGAATAC
>MWAC01000003.1 GCA_002068815.1 Firmicutes bacterium ADurb.Bin467
CCTGATGGCCAAAGGAGCGCTCGATTCCCGCGCGCGCAATGACGCGGGCGGGGCATTCGCCGCGCTCCTTGCACAGCGCGTTGATGTACGCACAAAACGCGGGCAGCTTGGCCTCGGATTCGTTTTCGGTGAAAAAGTCGTCCAAGGACGGTGCCTTGAAGAAGTGCTCCCACAGCCTGCTCGTTTTGAGGGGGCTTTCCGTTTCGCGCACATGCATCGCCTCAATCCCCTTGCGCCTTTTTCCATATTATAACCAATTGTACGCCCACAGTCAATTGCGGAGAGATCGCTCGTTGCGCAGGAAGGCTCCGGACAGTTCCCCTTGCTATCTCCGCGCAAAGACATATCGCTCGCTGTCATAGATCAAAGTCAGCCTGCCGCCCTCGAGCGCATAGAGGTATCCTCTCATGGCGCGGACGCTTTCCCCCATCGCGACGCAGAGGCTGTTCGCGTTCCAGACGCCCTCCACAATTTCACCATCCTCGGACACCTGACAGGTTCCGTCCTCCCGGAATTCAATGAACTCCATGAAGTCCACGGTTTCCTCCGTCGACGCCTCCCACCGTCCGACAAGCCGTGTCGTGTCCGCCTCCTGAAGCGCCTTCGCGGGGTCGGCCGCGCCGTCCTTCCACGTCGGAACGTACTCCGGCTCGGCGAGCGTCGCCGCGAACTTCTCCGCCGGCACGACCTCGGACGAATAATCGCTGTCCAGAATATAATAGGAGAACAGCCGGAAGATCTTCCAGCCCCGCGGGTATCGGACGGCTGTGCAGGTATGCACGTAGCGCTGTCCGTCCAGCTCGTAGATCGCCAGATAGTCCCAGCACTCGCCAAACCCATAGATGATTCCGTTGCCCAAGGCGATTCTATGGTAGTTCTCCGTCAGTACTTCCTCGCCCTCATAGCGGTAGATCGCCACGAGCTCCAGTCCGGAGAGCCGCGCGGGATCGAGCATATCGATCATCTGTTCGGCCGTAAGCCCGGAAAGCGCGGATTCGTCCTCCTCGAACGCCCCGGTGTTCGGATTCCACCGCGCCGGCACCGGGCCGGTCAGGGGACGTCCTCCCGCCAGGAGAGCGGTCACAA
This sequence comes from Firmicutes bacterium ADurb.Bin467, assembly GCA_002068815.1. Taxonomy (GTDB): domain Bacteria; phylum Bacillota; class Clostridia; order Christensenellales; family Aristaeellaceae; genus Pullichristensenella. The sequence goes on from MWAC01000003.1 coordinate 1,087, forward strand.
AGTTGAAGACCCGCCTGGTCTCGAGCGCGGTCAGGGCGTTGAACGGCACATACGCCTCGTACTCCGAGGGCAGCCACAGTTCGGTCGCCGCAGCCGGCATATAGGTGCCCGTCCGCTCAACCATCGCCGCCAGGTCGTAGTTTTCCGCCGCGGGCTGCGCGCGGGTGGCGCCCAACGCGCCAAGCAGATTCTGGTTTTTCACGCATTCCGCGAAATAGGCGATCGCCGCCTCGGGGCTCTCAAAGTACGCGTCCGGAATGCCGTATGCCTTGTCGAGCGATAGCGACAGCGCGTCCGAGTTTTCCACGCCTCCGCCAACCGCAGCCGAAGCGGCGGGCGCGTCGGCGCCGCTTTGCTCTTCCTGGCCTGTGGGTATCTCCAGCGCGGCCTCCTGTGCCAAGGGGAATTCGCCGTCGTCAACGCGGGTCAGGACGCCCGGTACGCCCTCTCCGGTCAGCGTCAGCATGCCGGGCGACGTCAGTTGATAATTCATCACGGTTTCGTAGGCTCGGGCGCTGACCTGCATCACGCGGAGTTTCCCATTGCCCGCCTCGAAAATGTACGGATACGCTCCGTAAGAGCCGTACTGCGGGACAGCGATCGCCATGGAATAGCCGTCCGCGTCAAACCGGAAATAGCCGACCTGTCCGCTCTCGTCCTCGGCCTTCCATGTGCCGGTCAGGGCCTCGTCGACCTGCGCATTCGGCGTGATCGGCGTCGCCCTGGCCGCGATCCCGGCATCCGCAAAGGCGGCGGCGCCCAGCCACAGCGCGGGGCGGATGAAGAGCGGCGAGCTTCTATAGCCGCCTGAATCGCTGACGGAACCGTCGTCGTACACAAAGCAGAATCCGTCGTCATATCCCGGCGTGCGCAGCCGCCAAAATATCTCCGGCCCATAATCGCCCACGGTGGGAGTGCCACCATTCCAGAACGCGGCATACTCGTCCAGCGTCGGCAAGTCGATCTCCCACGCCCCCTCCCGGAATTGCAATTGCGGCAGCGCTTTTACGGCCGCGCCGTACTCCGCCTTGGAGGGCAGCTCCTCGACGGCATATGAATAATTATTCATGCACGCGTCCATAAACGCGGCATAGCTGGGAGCTGTCAGGCGATACGCCATCGCCGCGTATTCGTCCGTCGTGCCGAAGCAGAAGTATCGCTCCGCTTCCTCGTAGCTCAGGAGAAACACGCTATCCTCCGTATCGTTGCCGTCGGGGTTGTCCGCCTTTTTTGCTTCGCCGACCTCGATGTAATCGTCAAAATTCCCGGGCGTCGAGACATGCGTGCGCGCGACAAACGCCCTTTCCCGCTCCGTGAAGGCGGTCGAGAGGAATTCGCCGTTCAGCCACGCCCGCAGGCTGCTCGTCTCCCACGTCGCGGGTCCGTCCTGGTCGTGGACTTCCCGGTAGGCGAGCTCATATTGCGAAATCAGCAATACCCCGGCTCCGGCAGCGTCTTCCTCGCCCCGCACGTCCAGCACCAGCCATTGTATCGGCTCCGCGCCGTTGCCG
>MWAC01000004.1 GCA_002068815.1 Firmicutes bacterium ADurb.Bin467
TACGCGTTGAAAACCTGTTTTCAACGCCAACAAAGGCGGCTTCCGCCGCCTTCAAACCGTCAGATGATCTCCACAAACACCGGCTTCGGGCTGTTCGCCGACGCCGCCTTGACGACGGTGCGGATGGCCTTGGCGATTCTCCCCTGTTTTCCGATGACCTTGCCCATGTCGTCGGGATCGACGCGCAGCTCGATGACGACGCTGTCGGCGGTCTCGACCTCGCGCACGTCCACCGAATCCGGCTTCTCGACGAGCGACCGGGCGATATATTTCACGAGCTCAACCATTTTTTACAGCACTCCGCCTTTCTTGAGAAGGCCGCGCACGGTGTCCGTCGGCTGCGCGCCGACGCCCAGCCAGTACTTTGCGCGCTCTTCCTCGATCTTGAGGTCGACCGGTTCGGTCAGGGGGTTGAAGTAGCCGATCTCCTCGATGAAGCGGCCGTCGCGGGCGTTGCGGCTGTCGGTGACGACGAGGCGGTAGAAAGGCACCTTCTTCATGCCCATCCTCTTGAGACGAATCTTGACCATGGGAAACTCCTCCTTAAAAACGCTGTGTGTATAATCCAACGGATTGACCGCGATTACCCTCCGAATTTGTTAAACGGCATGCGCATCCTGTGCTTTCCGCCGCCCATCATCTGCTTCATCATCTGCCGCGCCTGTTCGAATTGCTTGAGGAGCAGGTTGATGTCCTGCACGGTCGTGCCGCTGCCGGCGGCGACGCGGCGCTTGCGCCCGGCGTTTAAGATGTCCGGGTTCCTGCGCTCCATGCGCGTCATCGAGAGTATGATGGCCTCGTTCTTCTTCTGGGCCTTCAGCATCTTCTCCTCGTCGATGTCGGCGTCCTTGATCCTGCTGCCGAGCCCGGGGATCATCTTGAGCATGCTCGAGACCGAGCCCATCTTCGACAGCTGCCTGAGCTGCTCGAGATAGTCCTCGAGGTTGAAGCTGTTCGTGCGCATCTTGCGCGCCATGTCGACGGCGGCCTTCTCGTCGATGCCCTCCTGCGCCTTCTCGATGAGCGACAGGACGTCGCCCATGCCGAGTATGCGCGAGGCCATGCGGTCGGGGTGGAACGGCTCGATGTCGGTCAGCTTTTCGCCGGTGCCGGAGAACTTGATCGGCTTTCCGGTGACCGCGCGGACCGAGATCGCCGCGCCGCCGCGGGTGTCGCCGTCGAGCTTCGTCAGAATCACGCCGTCGACGCCGAGCTCCTTGTTGAACGTGTCCGCGACCGTCACGGCGTCCTGCCCGGTCATCGCGTCGACGACGAGCAGTATCTCCCTGGGCTTCACGGTCGCGCGGATGTTGCGGAGCTCCGCCATCAGGTTTTCGTCGATGTGCAGGCGGCCCGCGGTGTCCAGGATCACCGGGTCGCGGCCGTAGTACTTCGCGTACTCGACGGCCTCCTTCGCGATCTGCACAGGGTCTCCCTGCCCGCGCTCGAACACCTCGACGCCGACCTGACCGCCCACGACCTGCAACTGCTTGATCGCGGCCGGGCGGTACACGTCGCAGGCGACGAGCAGCGGCTTCTTGCCGCCCTTCTTGATCAGGTTTCCGAGCTTCGCGGCCATCGTCGTCTTGCCCGCGCCCTGCAATCCGCACAGCATGTAGATCGTCGGCGGGGCCGGGGAATACGTGAGCTTCGCGTTCACGCCGCCCATGAGCTGCGCGAGCTCCTCGTTCACGATCTTCACGACCTGCTGGCCCGGGGTCAGGCTCGAAAGTATCTCCTGCCCCACCGCGCGGTCGGTGACCCTCTTGATGAAGTCCTTGACGACGTTGAAATTCACGTCCGCCTCGAGAAGCGCGAGGCGCACCTCCCGCATCGCGGCCTTGACGTCCTGCTCGGAGAGCTTCCCCCTGCCGGACAGCTTTTTGAACGCGCTTTGCAGCTTGTCGGTCAGGCCCTCGAACGCCATCGGCATTACCTCTCAATCCGCAATATGTTTTCCAAAGAGCGCCGGGCCGCGATCGCGTCGCCCCGGTCGAGCGCCTCGAGGCACCGCTCCGCCTCCGACGTGATCGCCCGGTGGCGCTTCACGGCGCCCAGCTTTTCCTCGTATTCCTCGAGCTTTTCGCGCGAACGCTTCACGCTGTCGAGCACCGCCTGCCGGGAGACGCCCGCCTGTTCGGCGATCTCCGCCAGCGACAGGTCCTCCTCGCAGTAGAGCCGCAGCGCCTCGCGCCGGCCCTCGGTCAGAAGCGCGCCGTAAAAGTCCAGCAAATACGTGAGCTCCACGCGCGGCTCCATCGTGCGCCCCCCTGTCAAGAGAATTCGCTTGACGCCCGTCCATTGTACAGCAGGGAGGCGAGGCTGTCAAGTAAAAATTCTTGACAGGGGGGTCGGGTTTGTCGGAAATTTCTGGCATCGCCGTTCAAAATATGCTATACTGGGTATTAGAAACGAGAGAGGGGGCATTTCCATGAACAACCCGAACGACCACCAGGCACCCGAGCATGACTTCGCCGAGACCGTGTGCTCGCCCGAGTTTCCGGAGGGCTGCATAGAACCCGCGGATCAGGCAAAGCCCGCGGAACCGGAACCGGCGTTCCCGAACAGCGCCGACGACGCGCTCAACCTGTGCTTCACGGAGGACATCTGCTCCGCGGAGTTCATCGAGGGATGCAT
>MWAC01000005.1 GCA_002068815.1 Firmicutes bacterium ADurb.Bin467
CGCGCAGTCCCGCGGCGTTGGGCATGTTCGCATAGTCGAGCTCCGCGAGCATATTTTCCTTGACGAGCCGCTCGATGATATAGTCCGACGGGAACAGCACGTCGTAGGCCGACGGCGTCGCCTCGAGCTTCGTGTACATCTCCTCGTTCGTCGTGAAGTTCACGTACTCGACCTTGACCCCGGTCTCCTCCTCAAACAGGCGGATGACGGTGGGGTCGATATAGTCGTACCAGTTGTAGACGGTCAAAGTCGTCCCCGCATAGGACTTCGGCGCGGCGGGCGCCTCCGTCGGAGCGGCGGTCGGCGCCTCCGTCGGAGCGGCGGTCGGCGCCTCCGTCGGAACGGCGGTCGGCACCTCGGTCGGCGCTTCGGTCGGAACGGCGGTCGGCTTCTCGGTCGGCACCTCCGTCGGCGGCGCGGTCGGCTCCTCCGTCGGCACTTCCGTCGGCGGAATGGTCGGCGGCACGGTTGGCGGAATGGTCGGCTCCTCCGTCGGGGCGGCGGACGGCACGGGCGTCACCGCGGTCGGCGTGAGTGTCGAGTCCGTGCATCCCGCGAGCACGGCCGGCAGAAGCAAGGCCATGAGAAGCAAGGCGATCAGGGTCAGTCGGGTCTTTTTCATCAAATCGTTCCTCCTGTAGTGTTACATTTCCTCGAGTTTCGAGCGGCGGTTTATGATCAGCAGCAGGGCCAGTATCACCAGGAACATGATCGTCGAGAGCGCGTACATCGTCGGCTCCACGCCGAGCTTCGCGGCCGAATAGACGATCATCGACAGGTTCTGGTCGGTGTTGGACGTAAAGTACGAGATCACGAAGTCGTCGAGAGACATCGTAAACGCGAGCAGCGCGCCGGTGACGACGCCGGGGAATATCTCCGGCAGGATCACGCGGAACAGCGCCGGCGTCGGGCGGCAGCCGAGATCGAGCGCCGCCTCGTAGAGGTTCGGGTTCATCTGCCGAAGCCTCGGCAGCACCGAGAACAGCACGTAGGGCGTATCGAACGCGACGTGCGCGCAGAGCATCGTCCACTTCGACAGCGGCCAGCGCACGAACACGAACATCAGCATCAGGCTCACGCCGGTCACGATGTCGGGCGTCGTCATCGGCAGGTACGCGACGTTCGTCAGCGCGTTCGCCCAGCCCTTGCGCATCGAATGGATGCCGATCGCGGCGAGCGTCCCGATGACGGTCGAGAGCACGGTCGCCATCGCGGCGACGGACAGCGTGACCCTGAGCGCCGACATGATTCTGGCGTCCGCGACGAGTTTCGCGTACCAGTTGAGCGTAAACCCCGTCCACTCCGCGCGCGACACCGACTGGTTGAACGACAGCGTGATCATGACCAAAATCGGCAGGTACAGAAACGCGAGCAACAGCGCCAGGTACGCGCCCTTGAACAGCTTCGAAGTCCTCCTCCTCACCACAGCGCACCCCCCTCTCCGCGCGGGTCCGCCTTGCGCAGGAGTCCGATCGAGGCGACGATCAACACCATCAGCGTCAAAGACAGCGCGCTTCCGACGTTGCGGTTGTTGAAGTTGATGAAGTAGTCCTCGATCGTGTCGCCGATCAAATAGATCATGCCGCTTCCGAGCATCCTCGAGATCGCGAACGTCGTCACCGCGGGCATGAACACCATCGTGATGCCGGAGACGATGCCCGGCACCGACAGCGGAACGACCACCCGGGAGAACACCTTCATGGGCGGCGCTCCGAGGTCCTCGGCGGCCTCGATCACGCGGCGGTCGATCTTCTTCATGACCGTGTAGATCGGGAGGATCATGAACGGCAGGAAGTTGTAGACCATGCCCAGGAGCACCGCCGCCTCCGTGCCGATCAGGTTCTGCGGCGGGAGCCCGAGCTTTAAGAGCAGCGTGTTGACGACGCCGTTTTTCTCGAGCAGCGTCATCATCGCGTAGGTCCTGAGCAGGAAGTTCATCCACATCGGCAAGAGGATCAGCACGACCAGCGCCTGCCCGCGCGAGAAATCCCGGCCCGAGAGGAAGTACGCGGCCGGGTAGCCGATCAAAAGGCAGATCACCGTGCACAGGAACGCGAGCCGGAAGCTGTCGAACACGACCGGCAGGTTGCCCGGGCGGAAAAACTTTCCGAAGTTCGCGGCGGTGAACTCGCCGGACTTCGTCGTGAACGCGAAGTACACGACGAACAGAAGCGGCACCACCGTGAAGATCAGCATCCACATGGCGTAGGGCGTGGCATACAGCCGCCTCTTCACATCTCCTCGCCCTCCTCCTGCGCCGCGGGAGCGGGCTCCCTGCGCATGATGTGGATGTTGTACGGCACGATCGTCAGCCCCACCTGCGAGCCGGACGGCTGCATCGAGGTCGAGTGCACCTTCCAGCGCGCCTCGCCGGTCGAGACGATCATCTCGTAGTGTACGCCCTTGAACAGCACGCTCTCGACGATGCCCTCGAGCATGCCGACGTCGGTCCCGACGACCATGATGTCCTCGGGCCGGACGACGACGTCTACGACCTCGTTCGTCCCGAAGCCCTCGTCGACGCACTCGAACGCCTTGCCCGCCATCATGACCGTCCCGTCCTCGAGCATCACGCCGGTCAGGAGGTTGCTCTGGCCGATGAAGTCCGCGACGAACGCGTTCTTCGGCTCGTCGTAGATGCGCTTCGGGTCGCCGAT
>MWAC01000006.1 GCA_002068815.1 Firmicutes bacterium ADurb.Bin467
GCGCAGCGACGCGCCGGAAGTCGTCGAGCACGCGTTCCGCGACCTCGGGCTCTCGGGGCTCAAGCTCCACCCGGCGAAGCAGAAGTTCTTCCCGCAGGACGAGAAGATGTTCCCGATCTACGAGCTCTGCCAGAAATACGGGAAGCCGATCACCTTCCACGCCGGCCTCTCCTGGCAGCCCAACGCGATCTGCGAGTTCGCCCGCCCGGTCCACTTCGAGCCCGTCGCCGCGACCTTCCCGAAACTTCGCATCAGCCTCGCGCACATGGGCTTCCCGTGGATCGCCGAGACCTGCGCGCTGCTGGCGAAGTACCCCAACATGTACGCCGACACGGCCGCGATGTACTTTGACTCGGCCTACGAGTTCTACAAGTACATGTTCACAAAGGCCATCGACGCGACATGGCTCGACCGCGGCATCCGCCACCAGGTGATGTTCGGCACCAACTACCCGCGCTGGCACGGAAAGCGCGCGATACACGCGCTGGAGATGCTGGGCCTTCGCGAGGAGACGGTCGAGCTGATCAAGGGGAGGAACGCCCTCGAGTTCCTGGGCGAGGAGGAAGCGACATGGTTAAGCTGAGCGAGTTCGTCGTCAACACCGTCAAATACACGGCCTATATCAACATCACCGAGAAGGTCCGCGAAATCGTCGAGAATTCCGGCGTCCAAAACGGCGTCGCGATGATCATCACCGCCCACACGACGACCGGCATCACCGTCAACGAGGCGCTCGAGTGCCTGCAGAGCGACATGGAGGAGATGATGCGCGAGCTGGTTCCGGAGTACAAGCCCTACAGCCACGCGCGCATGCTGCACTCCTACGGCCAGACCGCGGGAAACCCGACCGGCCACCTGCGCTCGATGCTCACGAACAACCACACGGTGCTGCCGGTGAAGGACGGAAAGCTGTACTGCGGCAAGGCGCAGGAGATCTTCCTCGCCGAGTACGACGGCCCGCAGAACAGGCGAATCTTCGTCGAGGTCATCGGCGAGTAGCCCCGGCCGCGAGGGAAACGGGCAGCCCCCGATCATCAGATATGAGGTGTAGCGAATGGGCAGCGAGTATATCCTTGAGACCCGGAACATTGTCAAGCGGTTCGGCAGCGTCACAGCCCTGAACAACGTCAATTTCAAGGTCAAGCGCGGCGAGATACACGTGCTGTGCGGCGAAAACGGGGCCGGCAAGTCGACGCTGATGAACATCATAAGCGGCGTGTACCCCCACGGCACGTACGAGGGCGAGTTCTTCTACGACGGGGAGGAGTGCAAATTCTTAAGCGTCGGCGACAGCGAGCTGAAGGGCATCGCCATCATCCACCAGCACCTCGCGCTGTTCCCGCTGCTCTCCGTCGCGGAAAACATCTTCATGTGCAACGAGTTCGCCAAGCGCGGCGTCGTCAACTGGGAGGTCACGCGCCAGAAGGCGCAGGAGCTGATCGACGCGATCGGCATCAACGTGAGCCCGAACACTTTGATCAAGGACATCGGCGTCGGCAAGAAGCAGCTCGTCGAGATATGCAAGGCGAACAAGCTCAACGAGATCGGAAAGGTGTGCGACAGCATCACGGTGCTGCGAGACGGCTCGACGATCGAGACGCTCAAGAAGGGCGAGGACGACATCTCGCTCGGGCACATCGTCAAGGCGATGGTCGGCCGCGAGATCACGAACCTGTACCCGAAGCGCGAGCACCGCGTCGGCGAACTGCTGTTCGAGATTCGCGACTGGACGGTCTACCACCCGCTGCACATCGACATCGAGGTGCTGCACGGCGTGTCGATGAACGTGCGCAGGGGCGAGGTGCTGGGCATCGCCGGGCTCATGGGCGCCGGCCGGACGGAGCTCGCGATGAGCGTGTTCGGCAGGAGCTACGGCCAGAACATATCGGGTGAGCTCTACATGGGCGGCAAGAAGCTCAACATCAGGAACACCGGCGACGCGATCCGCGCGGGGCTCGCGTACGTGTCGGAGGACCGGCACGAGTACGGGCTGGTCAAGGGCATGTCCGTCAAGGACAACATCACGCTCGCGAGCCTCAAGCAGTTCATCGCGGGCGGCAAGCTCGACTCCGACAAGGAGGTCGTCGTCGCGCAGGACTACAAGAAGAAGCTCAACATCAAGTGCCGCGACGTCGATCAGAAGGTCGACGAGCTCTCCGGCGGAAACCAGCAGAAGGTCATCTTCAGCCGCTGGGTCATGGCGGGCGCGGACGTGGTGATCCTGGACGAGCCGACGCGCGGCATCGACGTGGGCTCGAAGTACGAGATCTACCAGATCATCAACGAGCTGGCCGCGCAGGGGAAGGCCGTCATCTTCATCTCCTCGGACATGCCCGAGATCATCGGGATGTCGGACAGGGTGTACGTGCTCAACGAGGGCCGCGTGATCGCGGAGATCGGCCAGAAGGAGCTCTCGCAGGTCAGCATCATGAGCGCGATTATGGAAGGGGCGAAGAAAGAAGCATGAGCAAGCTGAAGAATCTCTCCGTGGGCAAATACGGGCTCGTGATCGCGCTCGTCCTCGTCGTCATCTTCTTCGGCATCACGACCGGGGGAAGCCTGTTCAACCCGATGAACGTGAGCAACATCTTCATGCAGAACTCGTACCTGGTCATCCTCTCGATCGGCATGTTCTTCTGCCTGTCGACGGGCTGCGTGGACCTCTCCGTCGGGTCGATCGTGCTGTTCTCGGGCGCGCTGCTGGGCTTTCTGACGGTCACGAACAAATACCCGCTGGGCGTGGCGG
>MWAC01000007.1 GCA_002068815.1 Firmicutes bacterium ADurb.Bin467
GTCGATCTTCGGGAAGCGGTAATAGTCGCCGATGTTCGCGATCGACACGTTTTCGCGCACCGGCAGGATCGGCAATATGCCCTGCGCGCGGCGCTCCTCCGGCAGATAGCCGATGCGCTTGCGGATCGCGTCGCGCGGGTGCCGGACGTCGACCTTTTCGCCGTTCAGGTATATTTCGCCGGAATCGGCCTTGCGGTCGCCGAAGATCGTGCTGACGAGCTCGGTGCGCCCCGCGCCGACAAGCCCGGCGATGCCGAAGATCTCGCCCTTGCGCACGGTGAAGCTGATATCCCGGAACTCGCGCTCGCGTGTCAGCTTGCGCACGTCGATCACGACCTCATTGTCCTCGGGCACGTCGCGCACGAGGTTTTCATACGTCACCTTGCGGCCGACCATGCCCTTGATGATGCGCTGTATCGAGAACTCGCTGCGCGGGAGCACCTCGACGAGCTTCCCGTCGCGCATGATCGTCGCGCGGTCGGAGATGCGCTCCACCTCGTTTAAATGGTGCGACACGAACACGATCGACTTTCCGAGATTCCGGAGGTTTTCGATCATCTCGAGCAGCCTGTTGCCCTCTTTCAGCGTCAGGCACGCCGTCGGTTCGTCAAATATCAGGATTTCCGCGCCGAACGCCATCGCGCGCGCGATCTGCACAAGCTGCTGGTTCGCCACGGACATCTTGCTCACTGTCTGCTTTACGTCGATGTTGATCCCGAGCTCGTCGAGCGCGAGCTTCGCGTCCTTAAACATCGCCGCCCAGTCGATGATGGGCACGACGCTCTTCTTCATCTTGCGGACGCCCAGGAAGATGTTCTCGGCCACCGTGAGCTCCGGGATCAGGTTGATCTCCTGCGGCACGATTGCGATGCCCTTTTTGAGCGCCATCTGCGGCGTCTCGATGATAATCTTTTCGCCGTCGAGGTAGATTTCTCCTCCGTCGGGCTGGTAGAGGCCGATCATCACGTTGATGAGCGTGCTCTTGCCGGCGCCGTTTTCGCCGACGAGCGAGTGCACCTCACCCGGCAAAAGCGCAAAGCTCACGTCCTGCAATGCCTTGACGCCGGGGAATACCTTGTCTATGTGTCTGAGTTCCAGCCTGGGTCCCGGGCTCGTCATGATCGAACACCCTCTCAAAAATAAGTCCCGCGGGCACCGGGAGGCGCGTAAGCCGCGCCTCCCGGAAGGGGAGCCCTCCTCACCCGCCGGCGATCAGTGCCAATACTCGAGATCGGCCGCCTTGTCTGTGTAGTCGTTGGTGAAGGTTTCGAGGTTCGAGGCGTCGACCTTCTCATAGGTCAGGTAGATGTCCTGATAGGGGGTTCCGTTCGTCAGGTACGCGTTGATCATCTGGATCGCGTAGTAGCCCATGACGTAGGGCGGGGCGTCGAGCACGCCGTAGAGGTAGCCCTGCGGGATGCGCTCGTTCTTCTTCTCGGCCGTCAGCGTGTGGTCGATGATGACGACGTCGCCGACCTCGAACTTGCCGGCCTCGATCGCCGACTCGTACGCGTAGGACGCGCCCAGGCCGTCGCCGGAGGTGGCGCCGAAGATGCCGCGGATGTTCGGGTACTGCGAGAGGATGCTCTCGGTGATGTTCGTGGCCTCCTCGACCTTGTCGTTGTCGGCCTGCTTCGTGACGATCTTCACGTTCGGGTAGTTCTCGGCGATGCAGTCCTCAAAGCCCTTGACGATGCGCTTGTGGTTCTCCGCGGCCGGGGAGCCGGCGAGTATGGCCACCTCGCAGTTCTCGTCGCCGATCGCCTCGATCATCATCGTCGCGGTGTCGTAGCCGCACTTGTACTGGTTCTCCATGCCGGCGCCCACGAAGCCCTGCCGGGGCGAATCCGGGAAGTCGGTGTCGAAGCCGTAGACGGAGATGCCCTGGTCGAGCGCCTGCTGCATCAGGTCCTTGCACATCTCGCCGTCGATGACCGCGATGGCGATGCAGTCCGGCTTCAGCGCGATCGCGGCCTCGAGCATCTCGGCCTGCTTGACGGAGTCGGCCTTGTCCGCGGCGCTCCACGTCAGGTTGATCTTGATGCCCTCCTCGGCGAGATCGGCGATCGCCTGGTCGACGCCGGACTTGATCAGGTTGTAGAACTCGTGGACGGACTTCGGGATAAACACAACGTCGTATTCCTTGTCACCCGTTTCGGCAAACGCCACCATGCCCAACACCAGCAAGCACGCCAACAGTCCCGCAAGAATCTTCTTCATGAAACGACTTACCCCTCTTTCTCCTATTTCCATCGCGCGAGGCGATGCGTTACTGCTGCCCGCCCTTGCGGACCTGAACGCCCAGCAGGTCCTCGTATACGGTGATGATCGCCGAGTTGTCGAGCTTTCCCTTGCCCTGCGCCTGCGCGGTCTTGAACAGGTCGTTGACGAGGGACGTGACGTAGAGCGGTATGTTCATGCCGGCCGCCATCTCCATCGCGAGGCCGACGTCCTTCTTGTGAAGGTCGATCGTAAAGCCCGGCTTGAAGTTGCCGTCGAGGATCACCGGCATGCGGTTCTCGACCGCCCAGCAGCGCCCGGAGCCGCCGGAGATCACGTTCATCATGATCTCGGGATCGACGCCCGCCTTCGTGCCGAGGATAAAGCCCTCGGACATGCTGATCAGGTTCACGGCGGACATCAACTGGTTGACCACCTTGACGACCTGGCCCGCGCCGCAGCCGCCGCAGCGGATGATCTTCTTGCCCATCGCCTCAAACAGCGGCATCGCGTCGTGGAACAGCTCCTCCGGCCCGCCGACCATGATCGTCAGCGCGCCGTTCTGGGCGCCGGCCTGCCCGCCGCTG
>MWAC01000008.1 GCA_002068815.1 Firmicutes bacterium ADurb.Bin467
GACGAACGAGGCGAGCCGCTCGTCCGGGAGCGGGGGAAAGCCCATCGCCTCGATCGCGTGGGCCGCGCATTTTTTGATGCCCTCGCCGGATTGCGTCAGCGTCCCGTCGAGGTCGAACAACACGTAGTCAAATGGGCGCATCAAGCGCATCCTCCTTGTCCGCCGCCTCGACGAAGCCCCCCTCCGCGCCGAAGAGCGCGGCTCCCAGGGCCTTCGTCCGGAGCAGATAATCGATGGCGGCAGCCGTAAACCGCTCCCCCGGCGCGACGATCGCAGAACCCGGCGGGTACGCGCCGACCGAGCGCGCGGAGATCTCCCCCGCGGCATTTTTGAGCTCCACGCGCCGGGTTCTCGCGAGCACGGCGGCCCGGAGCGAAGCGCACGGCTCGCCGTACACCGGCGCGGGCAGAGCGGGAAGCGCCGAGCCGTCGCCCTCGAGCCTGCGGAGCGCGCCCGTTAAGTGCGCAAAGTCCTCCGCGCGGTCAAACACGGTCGCGATCGCGAGCACGCCGCCCGCGTCCGCGAGCTCCAGTTCGACGCCCATCTCCCGCAATTGCCGGTACGCCGACCAGCCGGAGAGCCCGCGGCCCGCCGTCCCGACGTACAGCCGCGTCGGGTCGCCGAGGTCTTCGCAGCAGAGCCCCGGCATCCGGGCGATCTCCTCGCGGACGGCGCCGCAGAGCCCCGCGGTCTCCGAAAGCGCCTCCGCCCCGCGCTCGTCCATCCACGCGCGTGCGTCGTCGAGCGACTGAAGAATCAGGTACGAAGGGCTCGAGCTCATCACGATGCGCAGCATCTGCCGCGCGCGCCGCGCGATGTCCGGGTCCCGGAAGTGCATCCACGCGCCGCCGGTCAAGGCCCCCAGCGTCTTGTGCGCGCTCTCGACCGCCGCATTTGCGCCCGCGCGCATCGCCGAGGGAGGGGATTCCCACCAGTTGAAGTGCGCGCCGTGCGCCGCGTCGACGAGCACCGGGACGCCCGCGTCCGGCAATTCCTCCACGCGCCCGAAGTAGTCCGGCCGCGTGACCAGCACCGCGTCCGGGCGGAGCTCCCGCGCGGCATCGGCGAGGTCGGCGTCCGGCGGTACGAACACCGGCTCCGCGCCCGCGAGCGCGCACGCGGACAGCGCCGAATGGTGCGCGCTTCGCTTCATCAGAAGCCTGTCGCCCGGGCGCAGAAGGGCCAGCGCCATCGCGTGCATGCCCGCGGTCGCGCCGCCGGTCAGAAGGATCGAAGCGCCCGCGCCGCAGGACTTCGAAAGCAATTTCTCCGCCTCCGCGATCGCCCCGGACGGCGCGTACAGGTCGTCGGTGCCCAAGAGCTCCGTCACGTCGCGCGCGGGGTCGACGGGGCCCAATCTTCCCTTGTGCCCGGGCATGTGAAAGCGCGTCCGGCCCTGCCGGGCGTCGAGCATCTCGCGAATCGGCCTCATTGCGCGCCTCCCCGAACCATTATAGCAGCGAATTGTGACATTATCTATCACCGTCGAGCAGCGCGCCGATGTCCTCCGGGTTCGCCGACGCGCGCCGGACGCGGCCGCGGTCGAGCGATTCGTCGAACAGGCACGCGGTCCTCCACGCGCAGTACGCGCAGGCGTCGGTCTTTTTCGTGCGCGCGGGGGACGGCGCGGCCTCGCCGGAGCGTATGCCGTCGACGTGCTTTCCCGCCATCAAAAGCGCGTGCCGGGCGAGCCTTGCGATCGCGTCGGTGTTCGCGGAGAAGCCCCGGGTCTTGAAAAACCGCTCGCAGTCGGGCGACATCGCCTCGCGCAGGCGGTCGTCGTCGGGCAGCAGCCCCTCCATCCGCAGCTCCTTGTGCCGGAGCTCGTCGACCGCCGCCGGGTCGGTCTGCTGCGTCAGCACGTAGCCCTCGTCGAGCCGGAAGTAGAACGCCCCCGCCGGCACCCCGCCGCGCTTCCTCGCCGCCGCCGCGAGGTAGATCAGCAGCTGCAGCTGCAATCCGCAGTACGCCTCCGCGAGGTTGAACGCGCGCGCGCCGCGCTTGTAATCGAGTATGCGCAGGTATTTGCCGCCCTCCTCCCACTCGTCGACGCGGTCGATCGAGCCGTACAGCGCGCAGTCCGCGCCCGAGCCGACGAGGAGCGCCGCGTCGCCGTCCTCCGGCCCGAAGCGCAGCTCGAGCCCGACCGGGCGGAAGCGGCTCCTCTCGAGCTGCTCCGCGATCAATTTTGCGGCGGTGCGCGCGACGCCCTTCAAGCGCCTCTCCTCGGCGAGCGAGACCGCGGACTGCCCCAACGGCCCCTCGCGCATCGGCGCGAGCAGCGCCTCGGCGATGCCGTCCATGCGCGCCTCGGCCCTCTCGGGGTCGAAGCCCTCGCCGTCCATCGCGCGCGCGAGGAAGCCGCGCACCGCGTCGTGGAAGAACACGCCCTCGTCGCGCGGCGTCAGCGCGTACGGCTCGACGACGACCGGGCTCAGCCCGTAGCGCACGAAGTGCTTAAACGGGCACAGCGCAAACGATTCCAGCCGCGAGACGCTCGCCCTTTGCAGTCCCCGGTAGATTTGGCGCGCGGTGTCCGGGCGGAGCCGGTCGGCCGCGGAGCGCAATTTCAGCGCGCCGGAGAGCCTTCGAAGCCCCTCGCGCGCCGCGGGGATCGCGGAGAGCGCCTGAAGCGCCCGGCGCTGCTCCCGGGAGAGCGCGCCCTCCGAAAGCGCCAAGGCGATCTGCCGAAGCGCCGCGCGGGGGGCCTCGTAGAGCACCTCGTCCGCGCGCTCGTCCCCTCCGACGCCGCCGCGCGCGCGCAGCCCGGGGAAGATTTCGCGAAGCTGCCGGACGACCGGGCCGGGCCGCTCGGCGGCGTCGTCGATGCCGGACAGCGGAAAGCTCACGAGCACGTAGTCGGTCGCCATCTCGATGCCGGCCTTGATGTAAAACAGGCGGCTGCGCGACGCGTCGGCGGCGGTCGGGCCGACGTACTTGCCGGC
>MWAC01000009.1 GCA_002068815.1 Firmicutes bacterium ADurb.Bin467
TCGGGTTCAGCAGCGGCCCGCCGAACAGGTGCAGTACGCCCGCCGCGATCGGTATGCCGATGACGTTGTAGCCGAACGCCCAGAACAGGTTCTCCTTGATGTTCAATATCGTCCGCTTGCTGAGTTCGATCGCGGTCGGAACGTCCATCAGGTCGGAGCGCATCAATACGATGTCCGCGGACTCCATCGCGACGTCGGTTCCGGAACCGATCGCGATGCCTATGTCGGCCTGCGCGAGCGCCGGGGCGTCGTTGATGCCGTCGCCGACCATCGCGACCTTGCGCCCCTCCTCCTGGAGCTTCCTGACCTCGTGCGACTTGTCCTCGGGCAATACCTCCGAGAGCACGCGGTCGATGCCGACTTGCCTCGCGATCGCGGCGGCGGTCTTTGCGTTGTCGCCGGTGATCATCGCGACCTCGATGCCCATTTTGTGCAGGCTCTCGATCGCTAAGCGGCTCGACGGCTTCACGACGTCCGCGACGGCCACGATGCCCGCGATTTTGCCGTCGACGGCGACGTACATCGGCGTCTTGCCCTCGCCCGCGAGCCGGTCGGAGTCCTGTTCCAGCGAGGAGAGCGATATCGCGCGCTCTTCCATCAGCTTCCGGTTGCCCGCGAGCACCGATTTTTCGCCGATCTTCGCCTCGATGCCGCGCCCCGCGATCGCCTCGAACCGGTCGACCTTCAAAAACTCCGGTTCCTTCTGCTGCGCCCACTGAACGATCGCCTGCCCGAGCGGGTGCTCCGAGCCGCGCTCGGCGGAAGCCGCGAGCAGCAGCAGCTCGTCCGCATCGCCGCCGTCCGCCGCCAATACGTCGGTCACGGTCGGCTTTCCCTCGGTGATCGTGCCGGTCTTGTCGAACACGATGGTGTTGATCTTGTGCGCGGTCTCGAGCGCCTCGCCGCCCTTGATCAGGATGCCGTACTCGGCGCCCTTGCCGGTTCCGACCATGATCGCGGTCGGCGTCGCGAGCCCGAGCGCGCAGGGGCAGGCGATCACGAGCACCGAGATGAAGATCGTCAGCGAGAACTTCAAGTCGCGCGTGCCGATGAACCACGCGATGCCCGCGATGAGCGCGATCGCGCACACGATCGGCACGAAGTAGCCGGACACGACGTCGGCCAGCTTCGCAATCGGCGCCTTCGAGCCCTGCGCGTCCTCGACGAGCTTGATGATCCGGGCGAGCGCCGTGTCGCTGCCGATCTTCTCGGCCTTGAATTGCACGGTACCCGTCGTGTTCAGCGACGCCGCGTACACCGGGTCGCCCGCCTTCTTGTCGACCGGCATGCTCTCGCCGGTCAGCATCGACTCGTCGATCGAGGTGTGCCCCTCGACGACCGTTCCGTCGACCGGGATCTTCGCGCCGGGCTTGACGACGAGTATGTCGCCGATCTCGACCTCGTCGATCGGAATCTCGCGCTCGGCGCCGTTTTCGAGGAGGATCGCGGTCTTCGGCTGCAGGCCCATCAGCTTCTTGATCGCCTCGCTCGTGCGCCCCTTCGAGACCGCCTCGAGCGACTTTCCGAGCAGTATCAGCGCGATGATGACGCCGGCCGTCTCAAAGTACAGCGCGTCGACGGCGGCGAAGTGGCCGCGCGCTATCTGCCAGGTGTTGTAGAGGCTGTAGAGCACCGCGGCGCTCGTTCCGACGGCGATCAGCGAGTCCATGTTCGGGCTCCTCTGCCAGAGCGCCCGGAAGCCGACGGTATAGAAGCGATACCCGACGCCGATGACCGGGAGAACGAGCAGGAACTCCGCGAGCGCGTAGATCAAGGAGAACTGCATCGGGTCGAGCGCCGCCGGGAACGGCAGCCGGACGAACCTGATCATCGGCGCCATCGCGATGTACAGAAGCGGCAGCGCGAACAGCGCGGCGACCGCGAACTTCGTCCAGAGGATTCGTATGTCCCGCTGCTTGCGCGCGCGGTCCTCGTCGGCCGCGTCCTTCCTGTCGATTTGAAGCGGCTCGTAGCCGGCCTTCGCGATCGCCTCGCGCAGCGCCGACAGCCTAACCTCGCCGGGCCGATATTGCACGACCGCCTTCTCGGTCGCAAAGTTCACCGACGCGCTCTCGACGCCCTCGGTCTTCTTGAGCGCCTTCTCGACGCGCTGCGCGCACGCGGCGCAGGTCATCCCGCCGATCGGGATCGTCACCGCTTGACTCTCGGCCCTCTCGACGACCTCGTAGCCGGCCTTGACGACGGCCTCCTTGACGGCGTCGAGCGAAATCGCGTCGCCGTCGTACTCGACGAACAGCTTTTCGCTCGCCAGATTTATCGAAGCCTGCTGGACGCCCGGGAGCTTGCGGACGGCCTTTTCGATCCTCTGCGCGCAGGCGGCGCAGGTCATCCCCCTGATGCTCAGCATCTGATTTTTCATCTCGAGAACACCCCGTTCTTTTTTCGCTTGACGATTTTCGGTCGCCATGCTATTATTATAATCGTATCGGACGGAAAAACAAGTACGCACAATATAGTGCGATACTACCCTAAAGGATAGTATGGAAAGGAGGGCCCGGCAATGAGTGAAGATTGCCCGGGAACGGGCTGCCCCGTCGGATCGACACTGCACCTGATCGGCGGCAAGTACAAGGCGCTGATCCTCTGGCACCTGATCAAGGGCGCGATGCGCCACGGGGAGATACAGAGGATCATCCCGCAGGCGACGCCGAAGATGCTGACGCAGCAGCTCCGGGAATTGGAGGGCGACGGCCTGCTCTCGCGCACGGTCTACCCGGTCGTGCCGCCGAAGGTCGAGTACCGGCTGACCGAGCTCGGGAAGAGCCTGCAGCCGATATTGATCGCCATGTACGAGTGGGGCATCCGCTACATGCGCGATCAGGGAATTGAGGGGGCCCTTCGCGATATCCGCATCACATCGATCTACGAAGGAACCGGACATATGCAGAAGAACGCTATAGCGAAGATACTCTTTTAAATTCCCCGTGGTCGTCAAGCGCCGGGATGACGATGGTGAGTTGCGTCCAAAGCGCAATAAATGG
>MWAC01000010.1 GCA_002068815.1 Firmicutes bacterium ADurb.Bin467
CGAGCCGCTGCCCAGCACGTGCGAAATCGACGCCGCCGCGCCGTGGATCGTCGCCAGCACGACCGCCTCGCCCGCCACGCGGTCGGTCACGCGCTTGACGAGGTCGATCTGGTCGCGGATGTGCTTCGCGCGCCGGTCAAACGGCTTTACGCGGCTCCAGTCCGCCGCCGTTTTGATCGACGTATCCCGCGGGAGCAGGTTTTCGTTCATCACCTTGCACAGGTCCGTCCCCGTGCGCTCGAAGAAGTCCATATGGATGTCCTCCGAGGCCCTGCCGCCCTCGCATCCGGCCGGAAAATGCAGCCAGAATCCGGAGGGGACGTGGTCGGGCTGCCCGCCGCGCACGACTGCCATGACGCGTTCCCTTTTGTTCATGCGAACCCCCTGTTTGCGCTCTTCTGTCGGATATCAATGAGCATATCATTAATAATACCAGTATACCATAGCGCCTCCGCCCTGTCAATAGTTCATAACAAAAAAGGCGGAGTGTCGCATGAGAAAGCGATATCCGCAGCCATATGCGCATATTGTTGAGCGAATGCCGGGATATCCTGCAAAATCGCGGCCCCCGGGTCCGCCGCGCGGCGGCGGGCGGCCCCGCGGGGCGATCCTCGGTCCCTCCCCCATTCGCCCGGACGCCCCGAAAAAACCGTTGTGCGGACCGGGTGGTTGTGATACAATTGTGTGGCGGAATATCCCTTCGGCGCTTCGCGGGCTGCGTGAGCACCGCCGTCGTCGGCATGCTGCGGCGGCTGGGGAAGGACGTCGCGGGCTGCCGCATGAAGGCCGCGGGCACCCGGCGGGAGAATCCGCCGTCGCTCGAGCGATCGACTTCGAGATCGCGGTCGAGTCCTCCGACATTGACGGCGAGCTGCTCGGGCGCGTGATTGCGAGGGCGGGCGAGCTCTCCCCGGTCTGGATCGCGATCAAGGGCAACGTCGAGGTGAGCTGGCGGCATTCGGTCATGAAGCGCGAGAAGTGACTCGCAGGGAAGCGGCCCCGAGAGACAAGCCGCACCCCGGTCGCCATCCGGCGATCGGGGTGCGGCTCATTCGGTTTTTGGGGGCTCACCCGCAGCCCTTCTCGATCAATTTCTGCATGTCCGCCCACAGCCCGTCGAGGCACTGTATCGTCTTTTGATAGAGCGCGTATTTCTCCGAATACACTTTGTGCATCCGCATGTCCGGGCACACCCGCTCGCCGATCGGGCACATGTTCTTGGCGGCCTCCTCGAGCGACGCATACGCCCCGACCGCCGCGGCCGCCGCGATCGCCGAGCCCAGCGCGCCGGTCTCGTTGACGTCGACCGTCTCGACCGGAATCCCCATGATGTCCGCGAACATCCGCGTCCACACCGCCGAGTGCGCCGCCCCGCCCGCGAGCCGTATGCACTCCGGCCGGTTTTCGCGCGTCGCAAGCAGCTTCTCGAGGTGGTGGCGGTGCGAGAACGCGATGCCCTCGTAGACGCTGCGCGCGAGGTGTTTGCGCGTATGGTTCATGCTCATGCCGACGAACGAGCCCTTCGCGTTCGGGTGCACGTTGCTCGCCATCAAAAACGGCAAAAACACCGGCACGAACTCCTCTGCCGGAACCTCCGCGACCCACTCGTTCATGACCTCGTAGACGCTTGTCCCCGCGGCCTTCGCCTCGCGCGCGACCTCGGGCAGCAGATTCGATATGAACCACTGGTTGTTGCCCGCGGACGTCGGGCTGCTCTCCTCGATGAGATAATAGCCGGGCCGGCAGAACAGCGAGTTCATCAGCACGGTTCCGTCCGTGACGGGCGTTTTCTTCGGGTACTCGTTGATGCTCCACGTGCCCGCGATCATGCAGATGTTGTTTTCGTCGAGCACATTCACCGCGAGCGCGCAGGCGTCTATGTCGAACATCCCGCCCGCGACCGGCGTTCCCGGCAGCAGGCCGCACCGCTCGGCGGCTTCCTCCGTGACATACCCCGCGATTTCGGTGGAGTTGCACAGCGGCGGCAGAGCCTCCCGGATTGCGGCCAGCCCGAACAGCGCAAGCAGTTCCTCGTCGTACGCGCAGGTGTGCAGGTTCACGAGGTTCGCGCCGGAGTAGTCCGTGATCTCCGCCCTCGCCTCGCCGGTCATCCGGAAGCGCACGTAGTCCTTGCACTCGAACACCCAGCGTATGTTCCCCATGACGTCCGGCTCGTTGTCCCGGAGCCACGCGAGCAGCGACACCGGCTGGCACGCGAGTATGTGCTGGCACGAGCGCGCAAACACCTTCGCCTCCGTGCCGTCCCTCTTCCAGCGGACGGGGTACTCCCACGCGCGGTTGTCGGTCGAGATGATGCCGTTGCGCGCGGGATGGCCGTCCTTGCCCCAGAGGTAGAGCCCCTTGCCGTGCCCGCAGATCGCGACGCCCGCGATGTCCTGAGGGGACACGGACGCCTGCTCCATTACGTCCCGAATCACGCGGCAGTTCGCGTCCCACATCTCCTCCATGTCGCGCTCGGTAAACCCCGGCTTCGGCGCGAGCATCGCGGTCGCGACGCTGGAAACCGCAATCTCCTTCCCTCGAAGATCGTACAGCGCCGCCTTCGTCGTCGTCCCGCCGTTGTCCAGTCCCAACAGATACTTCATGCGCTTCCCCCCCTTCCCAATCTTATCATATCGCGCCCCCGTCGGCAAGCCTCAACATCGCGCGGCCGGGAATTGTCCCTTGCAGTTTCCGGTATTTCGTCTATAATGGAGGCAGTCGACGAAGGGGAGGGTTGGGCATGCCGAAAGCGCGGAAGGCCGAATACGGAAACTGGGTATCGAGGGAGCTGCTTCGCAAGGCGGCGGTCCTCCGCATGGGCGCCAGGGAGGTCCGCTTCGTCGACACGAGCAGGACGCCCTATGTCCGCGGGGCGCTGAAGCTGCCGTTCATGATCGGCACGCCGGGGCTGATCTACGGGATAAAGGGATAGGGCCGGGGAAATTGATGACGAAGGAAGGCGAATTCATGACGACATCGGAAATCGCAAGGAAAATGATCCATTGTTCCGAGGGGAATCTCCACGACATCAACCACTTTCTGAAGGTGTACGCCTACGCGAGGACGATCGGGGAATGCGAGGGGCTGGATCGCCGCGCGCAGGCGGCGCTCGAGGCGGCGGCGATACTGCACGACATCGCCTGCCCGCTGTGCCGGAGAAAATACGGGAACACGAACGGCAAGCATCAGGAGACCGAGGGGATGGCGCTGGCCGCCGAGTTCTTCCGGGATGCGGACTTGCCCGGGGAGTTCGTCGAGCGCGTCGTGTTCCTGGTCGGGCATCACCACACG
>MWAC01000011.1 GCA_002068815.1 Firmicutes bacterium ADurb.Bin467
CTGCCGCAGCGAGTTTTCGTTGTCGAACCCGACGGAATATTTGCCGGATTCGCAAAGGGTGACGAAGGGAAGCGCGAGGTCGTTCTCGATGAAATGCCTGGCCGCGTTCTGCGGAGCTCCGGCGATCAGCAATCCGCCGACGAGGCCGTTGGTCAACATCTGCGGCAGCGTTTCGCGGTTCCGGTAACAGTCGAACCATTCGAGCTGGAAGTGGATGTTGTTGCGCAGGCACTCCTGCATGAACTGCACGGTCATATCCATGAAGCCCGCGTTTTCGCGGATCAGCTCTTCCTTTTCGAAGATCAGGAGCCCGAGGTCATCGACCCGCTTGCTTTTGAGCAGCCGCGCCGCCGTGTTGCTCCGGTAGCCCATGCGGTGGGCGAGGGCGACGATCTCGCGCTTGCGGGTGTCGCTGACCCGCCCCGCGCCGGAAAGCGCCGCCGAGACGGTCATCACCGAAACCCCCGCGGCTTCCGCGATATCCTTCATTCCGATCTTATCTTTTCGTGCCGGCGGCATCGCTCTTCTCCTTTTGGTATAACATTAGCCTTAACGTTACAGCACATATTATGATCGATTTTGTCCCGATTGTCAAGAGGGCGGTTTGAAAAAGTGGGAAAAAACCGGGAAACCGGGTAATTCTTGTGCATGACCGCTGGCACGTTGCCATGGCCCGGTTGTAATATCCGGCGGAAAAAGGACGCAAACGACACAAAGGACATGGGGGAGGGGAGCTGCTTGCCCGGCTGTGTGGTAATTGCGCCGGGCAGGCGGCTCCGGCGGGCAAAGTCCTTTTCGTCGTTTGCGTCCTTTGAGTCCTTTCCCGGCACCCCGGTTCGCCGCAGTGTCTTGCTGACGCGTCAGCGGTCATGTGCAAGTAAGAAAACGGCTGCGTCCCGAAAATTCCCGTTTTTTTCTCTCTCCTCTTGACGCCGGTATGGTTTTGCCTCATAATATAAACAAATGGCCACCGGTTGGCCACTTTGCGAAAAACGGAGATGGCGGGCGGATGGAGACGGGACAGAATAAAACGACGGAAAGCGGCAAGATCCGCTTTTATATCATGGGGTTGATCTACCGGTACGGGAACCGTTCGGTCCGGGTCCCCTCGTCGGTTGAGCTGGCGGAGCGGTTCGGCGTCGCGCGGCGGACCGCCCGGCTGGCGCTGGAGGGGCTGGTGCGCGAAGGGTGGCTGATCGGCCGCCGCGGACTCGGAACTTACACGAACCCCGCCCGCACCTTTTTCTCCGACCCGCAGATATCGATTCCTCTTGTCGGGCTGATCTACGGCAGGGGCGACAACTTCTACTACGACACCCCCGCCTGCCGGATGTTCGTCCGCGCCGAGGCCGGCGTGTCGCCGTCGTAGGTGAACGCCTTGACCTCCGCGCCCATGTCCTCGATCAAGGAGTACAGTTCCGCGACCTGGTCGCTCGAGAGCGCCTTCGTCGGAAACAGGTACAGCGCGCGGTTCGCCTCGTTCGCGAGGATCGCGTCGAGCACGGGGACGTTGTAGCAGAGCGTCTTTCCGGAGGCCGTCGGCGTGACGACGACGAAGTCCTCGCCCCGGATCGCGGCCTCGATCGCCAGCCGCTGGTGGATGTACGGCCGGTCGATGCCGCGCCGCCTGAGCGCCTCGACCAGCTTCCCATTCAGCCCCTCCGGGAAGTCCGCGTACCTCGCCTCCCTGGCGGGCAGCACCCTCCAGGCCGCGACGTTGCGCATGAACGACGGGCTGTTTTGAAGATGCTCGATGTACTGCTCGATGTTCATACGATCTCCGTCGCCGTGTTCTCGACCGCTTCGTTTACGAGCGCCTCGACGTCGAGCGCGCTCTCCGCGTCGGCCATCGTCTCGAGCCTCGGCTTCGTGACCGGGTGGCGCGGCGTGAACACCGTGCAGCAGTCCTCGTAGGGCAGAATCGACACCCTGTAGGTCCCGATCTTCTCCGCGATCCCGGTGATCTCGAGCTTGTCCAAGCCGATCAGCGGCCGGAACACCGGCATATTGACGACGGCGTCGGTGCAGGCGAGCGACTCCATCGTCTGGCTCGCGACCTGGCCGAGGCTCTCGCCGGTGATCAGCGCCTGCGCGCCGAATTTTTGCGCGATCCTCTCCGCGACGCGCATCATGAACCGGCGCGTGAGGATCGTCCCGAGCCCGTCCGGGCACTTCTCGTGGATTGCGGTCTGGATGTTCGTGAACGGCACGATATAGAGGCGCATGCCGTTCCCGTACTCGCCGAGGATTCTCGACAGCTGCAGCACCTTGTCGAGCGCGAGTTCGCCCGTGTAGGGCGGGCTCTGGAAGTGAATCGCGCAGACGGTCACGCCGCGGCGCATCAGCTGATAGCCCGCGACCGGGCTGTCGATGCCGCCGGAGAGCAGCAGAGCCGCCCTGCCGCCGGTGCCCATCGGCATGCCGCCGACGGCCTCGATCTCCCCGACGGACAGATACGCGTTGTCGCGAATCTCGACGTTCAATCTGTGCTCCGGGCTGTGCACATCGACCGAGAGCCGCGAATTCGCCTCGAGTACGCGGTGGCCGATCTCCTTCGCGAGCTCCATCGAGTCCACCGGAAACCGCTTGTCCGAGCGGCGCGCGAACACCTTGAACGTGCCGGAGAGCCCCCGCATCATCTCCGCGCACCGGTCCGCGATCGCGTCCAAATCCTTCTCCATCTCGACCGCGGGGCTCACCGAGTGCACGCCGAACACGCGCCGGACGCGCTCGGCGGTCGCCAGGATGTCCGCGGTTCCCGACACGTAGATGCGCGAGTCGGACAGCCACACGTGGCCGCCGAGCGGCCGCACGGCGCGCTTCACGTTGTCGGTCAGGACCTTCAGAAAATACGGGCGGTTCTGGCCCTTCAAGTGGACCTCGCCGAACCGGACGAGCAGCACATCCCTCATTCTCTATCTCCTCTGGAACCGCTTGAGCTTCGGGTAGATTTCCCGAAGCGCCTCGGCGGCGCGGTCGATTTCCTCCAACTCCGTATGCGGCGACAGGCTGAACCGAAGCGCGCACTCGGCGCGGTCGGGTGAGATGCCCATCGCGAGCAGCACCGGCGACACCTTTTTCTTCCTCGACGAGCATGCCGAGCCGGTCGAGGCGTATACGCCCTCCGCCTCGAGCGCGTGCAGAAGCGTCTCGCCGCGGACATTCGGGAAGCTCATGTTCAGGATGTGCGGCGCGCCCCTCTCCGGCTCCGGGCCGTTTACGAGTGCCTCCGGAACGGCTTCGAGGAAGCGCCGGACCATGTAGAGCTTCTTCTCCATCAGCCCCGACGCGTCCATCTCGCGCACCGCCTGCAAAAGCCCCGCGATGCCCGGCGTGTTCTCGGTGCCGGAGCGCAGCCCGTCCTCCTGCCCCCCGCCGATGTGCGCGGGCTCGAGCCGGAC
>MWAC01000012.1 GCA_002068815.1 Firmicutes bacterium ADurb.Bin467
GGGGTCTTTTTTTATGCCCGCCGCGCCCTCTCCGGCCGGAAAATTACAGCGGAAAAAGCCGCAAAACAGCGGCGCGTCGCCGGATTTCGCCAGCCGCCGACCTGCCGTGCATCGTCGCCGTGGGCGTCCGCCCCGGCGCGCTTCCAGATATTGTAATTGCAGAAGTACTACGAATGTGTTACGGTATATACATATTTCCAGCGAAGGAGGCACTTCATGAAGCGATTTGCGATGGTGTTTCTCGTATGCCTGTTCCTGCTCTCCCCCTCCGCGGCACGCGCGTCGGCCTCGTCGCCGACGGCGGGCACGATCGCGACCTCCGGCGGCTCGCTGACGGTGCGGAGCGCCCCCTCCGCGTCCGGCGCGGCGGTCGGCTCGCTCCCGAACGGCGGTGCCGTCACGCTCTACGAAAAGAGCGGGTCGTGGCGGCGCGTCGGTCTCCCGGGCGGGAAAATCGGCTATTGCTCCTCGGGCTATATCCGGGAAATCGCGGGGAGCGCGGCCAAGACCGTGTCCGCGGGCGGGCTGAACGTGCGCAGCGGGCCTTCGCTGTCCCATCCGGTCGCGGCGGTACTGCCCCGCGGGACCGTCGTCGTCCGGATTTCGGGGTCCGGGGATTTTGCGAAGATCGTCTACGACGGCACCAGGACGGGCTACGTCAGCGCCGCGCACCTCGCGTCCCCGGGCGGGTCGTCGACGGCGAGTACATACGCGGCCGTGTCGCTCAAGGTGCCGAGCTACCGGCAGACCGACGGCCGCTGGGCGTCCGTGCTCGTCGGGAACTCCGGCAGGACGATCGCGGACATCGGCTGCACGGTCGCGTCGCTCGCGATGACCGAGTCCTACCGCACCGGTGCCGCCGTCACGCCGGACGTGATGGAGGGGCGGCTGAGCTACTCCTCCGGCGGCGCCGTCTACTGGCCGGACAACTACACATTGCCCGGCTCGGTCAGCTACCGCCAGCTTTACGACAAGTTGAAGGCCGGCATCCCGGTCATCGTCGGCGCGCGGAGGGCGGACGGCGGCACGCACTTCGTCGTCGTCAAGGGCTTTCTCGGCGGCGACAGCCTGACCGCGTCCGGGTTTGCGATCAACGACCCCGGCTCCGGCTCGCGCACGACGCTTCAGCAGTTCCTTTCGGCCTATCCGACGGTCTTCCGCAGGGCGTATTACACAAAATAAAGCGCGCAGGCCGCCGACTTCCTTCCGTCGGCGGCCTGCAGAAACGCCTGTTTAATCGAAATCGACGGCGTGTACGTCGATTTCGCGCATTTTTCGGGAGCCAACGCTTGCGTTGGTGGAGAAAAATGCATACCCCTTCCGGCCTTCGCCCGGAAATTGTGAAATTTCAGAAGGCCGGCTCCTTTGCGTTGAAAAACGAAGTTTTTCAACGCCATGTCAGCACGGCTCCTCCCACCAGCCGAACGCGACGCGGACGACGATCTTTTCGGCGCTTGTCTCCGGCGGGAGGCAGTTGATCAGGAAATTTCCGCCCGGCGGGCAGATGAACTTCCCGTCCTCCTCCGACACGATCGTCGTCTCGCCGGGGCAGCGCCGCCCGAAGATCTCCGTGCCGCCGGTCGGCTCGCCGTCTACGTTCTCCGCGTACAGAAACCGAATCCTCGGCCTCGGAAGCGGGCAGATCGCCGTGTTCGACGGGCTCTGCATCTCCGTCGGCTTCGCCGTTCCGGAGACCTCCGCGTTCAGCCAGATCTGGAACGAAAAGGGGATTTCGGTGACGTTTCCGACGGTAAAGACGTTCGCGAACAGCAGCACCCCGGAATGGGGCGGGTTGAACAGGCCCGCCCACGCGCATAGGCCGTCGCCGAATTCCGCGCGGCTCAGGCCGACGAAATACCGGCCCTTGAGCGACTGGTACAGCGGCATCGGGCACTGCGGTTGAAAACACAGGTTGTCTCGCATCATGGATTCTCCTCCCGACCGCAACGGGGTCGTACCGCATTCTATGCCGACCCTTGGGGCGCGTTCTTCCGAACATTTTTCGGAATTTCCGGAAAATTCCGGCTGGGAAAGACGATCGCCGTGGCGCTCCCGGAGGGCGCCGCATATGCGGTCTGCGGCGGGGACGACGCCTGCGTCAGCTTCACGACCGTCAGCAAAAACCCCGGGACGGCGCTGCCCGCGAACGGGAAGATCGCGTTCATCGGGAAGGCGGGCGACGCGTTCCGGTTCGAGTTCCGATAAAAGGAAGGCCGGCGGCCGAGAACTTCGGCCGCCGGCTTCGTCTTGAGCATGGGGCTACTCGCGCTCGACGCCGTCGTCGAAGCATACCTCGGGGTGGAACTCGTACTGCTTGAGCCGCGACGGGGGTGCGAAGAAGCAGGCGACCTTCATCTCCCGGTCGCCGGAGTTGCGGACCATGTGGATCGAGCCCTTTTCAAACAGCACGGCGCTCCCGGCGCGCACGCCGCGGATTTCGCCGTCCACATAGACCTTGCCCTCGCCCTCGAGAAAGTAGATCAGCTCCTCGCCCATCGGATGGGAGTGCGCGGGGCTGACGGTCTTTCCGGGCTCGACCCGCATGATGCAGCAGGAGCAGAAATCGGACGGAAGGCCCTCGGGGGTCCCCACAATCCAGCGCAAAAACCGCCCGGGCACGGCCGCTTCCGGCACGTCGCGTTCATGAATCCGTCGCATCGCACACTCTCCTCGCGTTTGTTTTCGATGGTCCGATTCTAGCACAATCTCCCGTTCCCGGCAAGTTTTTGAAAAATTTTTTCCGGTATTTCAGGCGTTTTTTGGGAATCCCCGCAAAAGTTTTCCCGACGGACTGGACGCGGGGGGATTCTGTGTGCTATAATTCCCAGTGTGGAAAGGAATGAGTTGATTGTCAGTGGCCAAGACGGATTTTAAACCAAAGGGAAAGCAAAAGAGCGGCGAGAGCGGGAACCCGTCGCTCGACCGCCTGTTCCGCGTGCTGGAATGCCTGGCCTCGAACCGCATTCCCAACAGGCTGGTCGACCTTTCCCAGAAGCTGCAGATGCCGCAGTCGACCGTGCTTCGCTATGTGCAGTCGCTGTGCCGGCAGGGCTACGCGTACCACGACGAGCGGACGGGGCGCTACGCGCTGACGTGGAAAATCTGCAAGTTGAGCGACTCGGTCAAGGGGAGCCTCGTGCTTCGCAGCATGGCGAGCCCCTTTCTCAATATGCTGGCGAATACGCTGAACGTCGGCGCGTGCCTCGTCGTCATGGACGGCGACAACACGATGTACCTGGACTTCGTCGACAACCCGAGCATCGCGGTCAACACGATGATACGCATCGGCAAGAGCGCGCCGATCCACTCGAGCGGCTCCGGCAAGGTGCTCTTGAGCGCGCTCTCCGCCCGGCGCGTCAACGAGATCATCGACTCGAACGGCCTCTCGCCGCTGACACCGTACACGATCACGACGAAGGACCATATGTTCGCGGAGTTGGACAAGGTGCGGCGG
>MWAC01000013.1 GCA_002068815.1 Firmicutes bacterium ADurb.Bin467
GAGCTTGCTGGCCTCGAGGTTCCCGCCGACGGCGTAGAAGCCGCGGCCGACGGCCGTGTACTTCGTGATCACGTAGAGCATCGCCGCGATCAGAAGCATCATGATCACCGGGAACGGCACGATGCCTATGTAGCCGGCGCCCAGGTAGTTGAAGCTCGTGGGAACTCCCGAGATCGGCAGCCCCTTCGAGTAGATGTAGTAGATGCCCTTCAGGACGTTCATGACGACGAGCGTCGCGATGAACGAGGGCATCTTGCCGTACACCGTCAGCGCGCCGTTGATCAATCCGACGACGACCGCCATCAAAAGCACCAAGACGAGCGCGATGCCCAGCGGGATGCCGTTGTTGACGACGAAGCCCGCGAAGAAGATCGACGTCATGCCGATCGTGGACGAGATCGACATGTCCATCTGCCCGGTCAGGATCACGAAGAACTCGCCCATCGCGATGATCGAGATGAACGACGCCTGCCGAAGCACGTTCATGATGTTGCCGACCGTGCGGAACTTCTCGCTCGTCACGGCGCTGGCGGCGACCAGCACGACAAACAGCAGAAGGATCATCCAGTCGAAGAAGAATGCCCGGAACCCGCCGCCGTAGCGTTTGCTCTTTGCCTTGAATTCACTCATGTGCGCTTACCCCTAACAAGCTGTTGATGATGACTTCCTGCGTCTTGCGCTCGCCCTCGACCTCGTCCATGACCTTGCCCTCGAACAGTATGTAGATGCGGTTGCAGAGGCCGATCAATTCCTCCATCTCCGGGGACACCAGGATCACCGCCTTGCCCGCGCGCGCGAGCTCGTTGACGAGCGTGTAGATCTCGAACTTCGCGCCGATGTCGATGCCGCGCGTCGGCTCGTCGAGCAGGAAGATGTCGCACTCGCGCAGCATCCACTTCGCGACGACGATCTTCTGCTGGTTGCCGCCGGAGAGTTTCTTGACGTTCTGCCACAGCGAGTAGTACTTGAGGTTCAGCCGCTCGTTGACCTCGTAGGCCGCGCGCGCCTCCGCCCGGAGGTTCTGGAACACCCTGCCTACGCGGAACTTGCGCATGCTCGGGAGCGTCGTGTTGTCCTTGATGTCGAAGAGCATGTTGAGCCCGAGCATCCGCCGCTCGTCCGGCACGATGCCCATGCCGAGCTTGATCGCGCGGCGCGGGTTGTGGATGTTGACCTCCCTGCCGCGCACGAGTATCTTTCCGGAGACGACGCGGTGGTGCCCGAAGATCGCGTTCACGAGCTCGGTCTTGCCGGCTCCCAAGAGCCCCGCGAGTCCGACGACCTCGCCCGCGCGGACCGAGAGCGACACGTCGCGGAACGCCTTGGGCGCGGTGAGGTTCTTGACCTCGAGGATCGTCTCGCCGAGGTTTTCGTTGATCGGCGGGTACGCGCCCGAGAGCTCGCGGCCGATGATCATGCGAATCAGCTGCTGCTTTGTGATGTCGGCCACGCGGCCGGAGCTTACGAACCGCCCGTCGCAGAGCACCGTGTAGCTGTCGCAGCACGAAAACACCTCGTCGAGCCGGTGCGAGATGTAGATCACGCCGATGCCGCGGGATTTCAGGATTCCGATGATGCGGAAGATGTTCAGGATGTCCTTCTCCTGCAGCACCGCCGTCAGCTCGTCCAAAATCAGCACCTTCGGCTCGTCCAGCAGCGCCTTCGTCAGCTGCACGATCTGCCGCTCGGCCGTGCGCAGGCTCTTGACCGGCACGTTGAGCTCGATGTCGCACTGCAGGAACTCGAGCAGCTTGCGCGCGCGCACCTCGAGCTTCTTCCAGTTGATGAACCCGCCGCGCGTGTCGTAGTGGCCGACGAAGATGTTCTCGAGCCCCGTCATGTCGTTCATCAGCTGGAATTCCTGGTGCACGATCGCGATCTTCATGTGCTGCGACTCGCGGATCGAGTAGCCGGAGAGCTTCACGGGCTTTCCGTCGGCGTAGAGCTCGCCCGCGGTCATCCGGTTTTCGCCGGTGATGCACTTCGAGAGCGTCGACTTGCCCGCGCCGTTCTCGCCGACGAGCGCGTGGCACTCGCCCGGCATCAAGGTGAAGCTCACGTTGTCGAGCGCCCGGACCCCCGGGAATTCCATCGTGCAGCCGCGCACCTCCAGAAGCGGAGTGGCGGTTCCTACTGTCGTCGTCATTCGGTCATCTCCTTGCGTTAGAAACCGTCACAGCCACAGCCAGCCCAGCGCCTCGATGCCGGAGCAGATGATGTCCTCGTCCGGGCTCTCCGGGTGGCGGATGTTGTGGATCAGCCGCTTGATCTCGTGGTAGGGGAACATGCAGCTTCGGACGCCGGTCTCGCCGACGGGGTTCACGTCGAAGAACATCTCCTTGGCGATGGCGAAGTCCTTTTCGTTCAGGCGCAGGATTTCATCGAGCAGCGCGTCCCTCTTCGCGGGGTCTTGCTCCCGCTCGTAGTCCAGCGCGGCGAGCATCATGTCGTAGATCACCGCATTGCGCCGCTCGGCGTTGTGCCACTTGTCGAAGTGCGGGCGCCAGACGGCAAGCCGCGCGTCGCGCTCAGACGCCTCCTGCAATTGCTCGATCTTTTGAAGCAGCTTCGGGTGGTTCTCCTTCGCCGCGAGGATCGCCGGGATGTCTCCGTCCGTGACCCTGTTCTTCTGGAACGGGAACGGCGTCGTGTAGATGGGCATCTGGCTCTCGTGGATCGTGAGCATCCCGCGCATCACCGAGAGCACCGTCTCGCCCCAAATGCCGAAGTTCAGCGCGCAGACGCGGGGGAAGAACTCCTCCGGGTCCATCCGCGAGCCCCAGCCGTAGTTGCCGTGCGCGAACAGGTGCATGAACAGCCCGAACCACTCGAACATGAAGCCGTTGATGCCGTGCACGCCCATCTCGACGCTGCCGAGGTGCTGGCGGATGTCGGTCTCGATGACCTGCTCGTTCGCCTCGTCCTCGTAGCGCAGCATGTTCGACTTGAACGTGCGGTAGAGCCGGCCCATCGTCGAGGTGATCGAGTTCGACTCGGTGTCGCGCGCCCAGACGCGGTGTCTCCCGAACGCCTCGCACCACTTCGGGAACTCGGTCTCCGGGACGTACAGCCCGGGCGCCCAGAACAGCATGATGTCCCCGGGCATCGACTCGACGGTCTTTTTCAAAAACGCCGGGTCCTTCTCGAGCGGCGGCTGGCGGAACGCGCGGATGCCGATGACCGCGTCCGGGTTGACCGCGCGGACGGCTTTGTATATCTTGTTGAGCAGCCAGATGTTTGCGCGGTGCTTCGCCTCGACCGGCTCGACGCCCTTGTGCCAGGTCTCCCTGCAGCCTTCGCACTCGCAGTACCAGAAGCCCTCCTCGCTCTCCTCGATCGTGAAGCCGTCGAAGCCGAGCTCTGCGATGCGCTCCATCGAGCGCACGATGTAATCGACGGTTCCCGGGTGGCTCAGGCAGAGCGAGTCGAAGTCGTTTAAGAACCCGCCGGTCTTCGGGGGCTTCGTGCGCGCCTCGGGGTGCTTGATCGAGTACGCGCCGTTGTAGGAGTTGAGGCCCACGTAGGCGAACAGCTTGAACTCG
>MWAC01000014.1 GCA_002068815.1 Firmicutes bacterium ADurb.Bin467
CCCGCCGATCTGCAATCTGCCGGGCGTCGTCCGCGGCGGCGCGTTTGTGCTCGAGGACGGGTCGGCCTCCGTCGCGCTCCCGATGTTCGGGGGCGTCGCGGAGGGGGCGCGCGTCTCGCTCGCGCTGCGCGCGGAGAGCGCGTTTTTGGACCCCGACGGGCCGCTCGCGTGCGAGGTCAAAAGCGTCTACCAGATGGGCAAGGAGGAGATGGCCTATTTGCGCTTCGGAACGGTCGAGTTCCGCGCCTACATCGACGCCGAGAACGGCTTGAAGGCCGGCGACCGCGTGCATATCGCTTTGAAATCGCGCGGCGTGTTCGTGTTCGACGCCGAAACGGGGGCGAGGCTCCGATGAAGCGCCAAAAATGGGAGCGCGACCTGACGAGCCACCGGCGTTTTTCGCGTGTCGAGCCGTATCTCTACGTCCTGCCGTTCGCGCTGGGCATACTCGCGTTCACGCTGTACCCGGTCGTGAACGTCGTGTTCATGTCGTTCAAGGAGAACTACAGCCACCTGACGCGCGGCTTCACCGAGTGGGGCGTCGGGAACTACGAGCTCGTGCTCAACGACAAGAAGTTCGTGCAGGCGATCGGCAACACGCTCAACTACGTGCTGCTCGTCGTCCCGATCTCGACGTCGATCGCGATCGTCGTCGCGTACCTTCTGAACCAGAAGCTGCGCTTCTCGGCGCTGTTCCAGACCGCGTACTTCCTCCCGATGGTCACCTCCGTGACCGCGGTCGGCCTCGCGTGGCGGCTGATGTACAACGAGAAGTTCGGCATCATCAACTACCTGCTCTCGTGGTTCGGCATCGACCCGATCGGCTGGCTCTCGAAGGCGCAGTACTCGATGGCGGCGCTCGTGATCTTCGGCGTGTGGAACATATTGCCGTTCACGATCATTTTGCTTTTGAGCGGGCTGCAGAACATCGACCCGCAGCACTACGTCGCCGCGCGCGTCGACGGCGCGAAGAGCCTTCGCATATTCTTCCGGATCACGGTGCCGCTGCTCTTGCCGACGATCTTTCTGGTGCTGATCATCAACACGATCTCGAGCTTCAAGGTGTTTTCCGAGCTCTACCCGCTGTTCAAGGGGCTGCCGGGGCCGCTGTACAACCTGTATACCGTCGTCTACTACATACGCTACGCGATGGTCGAGAGCCGCAAGTACGGCATCGCGGCCGCGGCGGCGATCGTATTGTTCCTGTTCATCTTCGCGTTCACGATGGTGCAGTTGTTCGTCCAGAGGAAGTGGGTGAACAGGCGGTGAAGCGCATCGGGAGAAAAAACGTCGCGCGGTTCTTCGTCTACTTCGCGCTCGCGGCCGGGGCGGTCGTCATGGTGTTCCCGTTTTTCTGGATGTTCTCCTCGGCGTTCAAGACCTCGACGGAGATCAACAAGTTCCCGCCCCAGTGGCTGCCGGGCTCCCTGAGCCTCGCGAACTTCAAGATCGCGTTTGAGAAGGCGCCGTTCGCAAGGTACTTTTTGAACTCGGTCGTCGTCATGGCCTCGTCGGTCGCGGTCACCGCGTTTACGACGATACTCGGCGCGTTCGCGTTCTCGCGGCTCAAGTTCCCGGGGCGGGACATGCTGTTTTCGCTGCTTTTGTCGATGATGATGATCCCGTTCGAGATGCTCGTGATCACGAACTACTCGACGATCGTCGACATCGGCCTCTGGGACAAGCTGCCCGCGCTGATACTGCCGTTCACGAGCTCGATCTTCTACATGTACATCCTGCGCAACTTCTTCCAGTCGGTGCCGGACAGCCTCTACTACTCCGCGCGCGTCGACGGCGCGGGCAACTGGCGCTACCTCTGGAAGATCATGGTGCCGATGGCCAGGCCGTCGCTCGTCACGATCGTGCTTCTGAACGCGCTCGCGAGCTGGAACTCGTTTTTGTGGCCGATGTACGTGATCTCCTCGACCGACAACCGCACGCTCCCGTGGGGCTTGCAGGTGTTCACGACCGAGGCCGGGTTCAACCCGGAGCTGTTGATGGCGGCGTCGACGGTCGTGGTGCTTCCGATGATCGCGCTGTTCCTGTTCGCCAGAAAGTCGATCGTCCGCGGCGTCGCGCGGGGCGGGCTGAAGGGATGATCAAGCGGGCCGGGGTGCTTCCCCGGCCCGTCGAATGTCTAGCGTTTTCCCGCCATCTGTGGAACCGGCTCGCGGCCGACGCGCGTGTTGTCCTTCTTGCGGTTCTGCAGTTCCGCGATCGGGTTCTTCTCGGTCTCCCAGCGGTAGTCCTGCCCGTTCTTCGCGATCGACTGCTCGATGACCATGTGGCTGGGCACGGCGCCCAAGTCGCGGTTCACGATCTGCTGGTAGGTGAAGTAGTCGAAGTCCGGCTTGATCTGGGACACGTCCTCGTAGCTCTCGCGGACGGCGGTCTCCTCGACGGTTAAGCGCAGCACCTCCCGCACGTAGGGGATGTTCGATTTCAGCTGCAAGGGCGCCGGGAACTCGCCGTTCGGGATCACCTGCTGCCACTCGCGCCCCTCGAACTTCTTGAGCAACTGCGCCGCGACGTGCAGATGCGAAATCTCCTGCTCGAACAGCTTCTGCCAGAGCTTCTTGATCCGCATGTCGGTCTCGGTCTCGGCGCAGGACCAGTAGAGCCAGCACTCGGTGTATTGGTGCATCAGCAGGCACGCGAGCCACGTCTCGTTGACGTCCATGAGGCTCCCGTAGTGCGTCACGTGCTGCTCCTCGATCATGCCGATCTCCTGATAGAGCTTGCGCCCGAGCTCCGATGCGTACATGCCGCAGGTGTTCATATAGAAGTTCATCGTCTGCTGCTCGGCGGCGGTGATGGTTCCGACGGCGAGCTTCGTCATGAGAGCAGCGTCCTTGTCGATGTGCCGCTTGATCGAATCGAACGGGTAGCGGTGCTCGGAGACGGTCGGGCGGCCGGGCATGATCTCGGTATAGCGGCCGACGAGGTTCTCCGCGTAGACGCCGGACTCCATCTCGAGCAGGTTCGCGTAGCGGTACAGGTGGTCGAAGTCCTCGAGCAGCGCGAAGTCGAGCGCCTTTTTCACATACTCGTCCGGCACCATCTGCGCAAGCCCCGCCGTCAGGTCGACGGCGAGCTGCTCGTAGCCGATCGTGTGCTCGAGAATCGTCTCGTCCGGCGGCTTCAGCATGCTGATGAGCTTCTGCTGCTGCTGTTCCGAGCGGCGGATCAGCGCAATCTGCCTGCGCAGCTCGTTGTCCGGGCAATGGCGCGAGAACTGGTGCGAGAACCATACGGCCTCGAACTCGGTGCCGTTCATCAGGATTACGCGCGTGCGGGTGTACGGGTCGACCGCGTTCTTGTCGTACGGTGCGGCATACATCTGGCCCCAGTCCATCAGCATATCGTTCAGCTTTCTGGGATTTTCCGAGAATGGATTCATGTTTCATCACTCCTCGGGCGTATCATTCCCACATGCGCAACCGGAGATGCGCGCGAAGCGGGCTTGCAATGCGCGCGGAAATGGGGTATCATGGAAAGTGTGGGAAGGGGGCATGAACAATGCGGAAATTTTTGGCGGGTGTACTCGC
>MWAC01000015.1 GCA_002068815.1 Firmicutes bacterium ADurb.Bin467
TCGCCTCGATGTTGAAGCCGAGGTTGTAGAACCGCCGGATCAGCGGCAGCGCCTCCTCCTTGTCGGGGTCCGCGAGCGAGACGAGTATCGTGCCATAGTTCATCACCTGCATGCCGGACGCCTGCAGCGCTTTGTACAGCGCGCGCGTCATGCTCGCGTCGTAGCCGATCGCCTCGCCGGTCGACTTCATCTCGGGCGACAGGTAGGCGTCGAGGCCGCTCAGCTTCGTAAACGAGAACGAGGGGACCTTGACGTACCACCGCTGCTTCTCCGGCGGGTATATCTCGAAGATTCCCTGATCTTTCAGCGTCCGGCCGAGGATGCACTTCGTCGCGATGTCGGCGAGCGGCCAGCCGGTCGCCTTTGACAAGAACGGCACCGTCCGCGACGAGCGCGGGTTGACCTCGATGACGAACACGTTGTCGTCGCGGTCGACGATGAACTGTATGTTGTAGAGCCCGACGATGCCGATCGCGAGCCCGAGCCGCTTCGTGTACTCGAGGATCACCTGCTTCGACTGCTTCGAGACCGAGAACGTCGGGTAGACGCTGATCGAGTCGCCGGAGTGTATGCCGGTCCGCTCGACGAGCTCCATGATGCCGGGCACGAACACGTCCGCCCCGTCGCAGACCGCGTCGACCTCGAGCTCGCGCCCGACGACGTATTTGTCCACGAGCACCGGCTGCTCCTCGTTGACCTCGACCGCGCTCTTGAGATAGGCGCGCAGCATCTCCTCGCCGGAGACGATCTGCATCGCGCGGCCGCCGAGCACGTAGCTCGGGCGCACGAGCACCGGGTAGCCGATCGTCTCCGCCGCGCGGACGCCGTCCTCGATGTTCGTGACCGCCCGTCCGACCGGCTGCGGTATGCCGAGCGATTCCATGACCTTCTCGAACGCGTCGCGGTTCTCGGCCTTCTCGATCGCGGCGAAGTCGGTGCCGATGATCTTCACGCCGCGCTTCATCAGCGGTTCCGCGAGGTTGATCGCCGTCTGCCCGCCGAGCGACGCGATCACGCCCTCGGGCTTTTCCAGCTCGATCACGTTCATCACGTCCTCGGGCGTCAGCGGCTCGAAATACAGCTTGTCGCTCGTCGTGTAGTCGGTCGAGACGGTCTCCGGGTTGTTGTTGATGATGATCGCCTCGTAGCCGGATTCCTTGATCGTCTTGATCGCGTGCACGGTCGAGTAGTCGAACTCGACGCCCTGCCCGATGCGGATCGGCCCCGAGCCGAGCACGAGTATCTTCCTCTTGTCGCTGACGATCGACTCGTTCTCGTCCTCGTAGGTCGCGTAGAAGTAGGGGATGTAGCTCTCGAACTCGCTCGCGCAGGTGTCGATCATCTTGTAGACCGGGAACAGTCGGAGTTTTCTGCGGAGTTCGTAGACGTCGGTCTCCCCGACGCCCCAGAGCCTCGCGACGAACTTGTCCGAGAAGCCCATGCGCTTGGCCTGCCGGAGGTGTTCTGTGTCCCCGGGATGTTCCCGAAGCACCTTCTCGTACTCGACGATCGCGCGGATGCGGTCGATGAACAAGAGGTCGATCCTGGTTGCGCTCGCGATGACGCCGGGGTCGGCGCCGCGCCGAAGCAACTCCGCGATCGCGAACACGCGGTCGTCGGTGCCGATCGACACGTACTGCAGAAGCGCCGCGTCCGGCGTCTTGTCGAACTTCGGCATGTGCACGTGGCACACGCCGATCTCGAGCGAGCGCACCGCCTTCAACAGGCTCTCCTCGATCGTCCGGCCGACCGACATGACCTCGCCGGTCGCCTTCATCTGCGTCGACAGCTTGTTCGACGCGGTCGCGAACTTGTCGAACGGGAAGCGCGCCATCTTCGTGACGACGTAGTCGAGCGTCGGCTCGAAGCTCGCGGGCGTGTTCGCGATCTGAATCTCGTCGAGCGTCATGCCGACCGCGATCTTCGCCGAAACGCGCGCGATCGGGTAGCCGCTCGCCTTCGAGGCGAGCGCGGACGAGCGCGACACGCGCGGGTTGACCTCGATCACGTAGTAGTTGAACGAGTCCGGGTCGAGCGCGAACTGCACGTTGCAGCCGCCCTCGATTTGCAGCGCGCGGATGATGCGAAGCGCGCTGTCCCGGAGCAAATGGTACTCCTTGTTCGTCAGCGTCTGACTGGGCGCGACGACGATCGAGTCGCCGGTGTGTATGCCGACCGGGTCGATGTTCTCCATGTTGCAGATGGCGATCGCGGTGTCGTTGCGGTCGCGCATGACCTCGTACTCGATCTCCTTGTAGCCCTTGATGCTCTTCTCGACGAGCACCTGCTTGACGGGCGAGAGCCGGAGCGCGTTTTTCATCAGCGCGCGGAGCTCGTCCTCGCCGTCGGCGAAGCCGCCGCCGGTGCCGCCGAGCGTGAACGCCGGGCGCAGCACGACCGGATAGCCGATCTTTTCCGCCGCTTGAACGCCCTCGTCGATCGAGTGTGCGATCAAGGACGGCAGCACCGGCTCCCCGAGCTCCTCGCAGAGCTGCTTGAACAGCTCGCGGTCCTCGGCGCGCTCGATCGAGCGCGGCGGCGTGCCGAGCAGCTCGACCTGGCACTCGCGCAGCACGCCCTTTTTCTCGAGCTGCATCGCGAGGTTCAGCCCCGTCTGGCCGCCGATGCCGGGCACGATCGCGTCCGGGCGCTCGAAGCGCAGGATTTTCGCGAGGTACTCGAGCTTCAACGGCTCCATATAGACCTTGTCGGCGACGGTCGTGTCCGTCATGATCGTCGCGGGGTTCGAGTTCACGAGGATGACCTCGTAGCCCTCCTCCTTGAGCGCCAGGCACGCCTGCGTTCCGGCATAGTCGAACTCCGCCGCCTGCCCGATGACGATGGGTCCCGAGCCGATGACGAGTATCTTGTGGATGTCCGCGCGCTTAGGCATGGCGTGCAGCCTCCTTCATGGACGCGATGAACCGGTCGAAAAGGTACGCGCTGTCCTGCGGCCCGGGCGCGCTCTCGGGGTGGTATTGCACGCTGAACACGCGGTCCCCGGGGCACGCGACGCCCTCGACGGTTTCGTCGAGCAGGTTGACGTGCGTGAGGGAGAGGCCCGTCCCGGCGAGCGAGCCCGCGTCGACCGCGTACGAGTGGTTCTGGCTCGTGATCTCGATCCTGCCGGTGTCTAAGCACTTGACCGGGTGGTTGCCCCCGCGGTGGCCGAACTTCAGCTTGTAGGTCTTGGCGCCGTACGCGAGGGCAATCAGCTGGTGGCCTAAGCAGATGCCGAAGATCGGGAGCTTCCCCCGGAGCGCGCGCACGAGCCCGACGACGGGCTGCACGTCCTCGGGGTCGCCCGGGCCGTTCGAGAGGAACACGCCGTCCGGCTTCATCGCGAGTATGTCGGCGGCGGGGGTATCCCACGGCACGACCGTCACGTTGCAGCCGCGCGCGTTGAGGCTGCGGACGATGTTGAGCTTGATGCCGCAGTCGACCGCGACGACGCTGTAGCGGTGGTTCGACGTCCTCGAATACCATCGCTTTTTGCAGCTGACGAGCGGCACCGCGTCGCGCCGGACCGGGGTTTCGCGTAAGATTTCGAGCGCGCGGGGGAGGGGCGTGTCGGCCGACGTGATCAGCGCGCGGCGGCTGCCGAGGTCGCGGATCGAGCGCGTGAGCCTGCGCGTGTCGATCTCGGAGATGCCCGGTATCCGGTTTTCCTCGAGGATTTCCGACAGCGTCTTCGTGTAGCGGAAGTTCGACGGCTGATCGTTGTACGAGCGCACGACGAGGCCGCCGAGCGTCGGCGTCTTCGTCTCGAAGTCGTCGTCGGCGATGCCGT
>MWAC01000016.1 GCA_002068815.1 Firmicutes bacterium ADurb.Bin467
ACGTCGCCGTCGCCGGGAACTCGACCGCCGCGAACGCGTACATCGCGGGCGCGGGCGCGATCGCGGCGAACAAGGTCACCGTCTCGGCGATCGGCGAGGCCTACGCGGACGCGACCGTCTACAAGCCCATCGTCTCCGGCGGCATGGCCAACGTCGCCGCGAACGCGATGGCGGCGCTCCTTTCGGCCACGCAGAAGGCGTACATCCAGAGCATCACGATCCGCGGCACAAGCGCGAGCGTGACCTCGGAGCTCAACAAGGACAAGGGAAAGGGCGCCTCGGCGACGCTCGGCTCCAACGGCGGCAACGCGAGCGCGTCGCTCGCGGGCGTGAACTCGAAGGCCAACATCGCCGTCGCCATCGCGGACGCGACGGGCAGCGCGAAGGTCATCTCGGCGAACCTGATTCTGACGGGCGCGCTGACGGTGAACAGCAAGGGCGATTCCTACGCGAAGGCCGTCGTCAACGGCGACGACTTCACGGGAGGCGCGGTCGGCATCGGCGTCAACGAGCTCTACGCCTACGCGAAGGGCGGCTTCAACGCGACCGCCGGCGGAAATATCTCCGCCTCGTCGATCACCATCGACAGCAACTACAAGGTCAACGCGAACGCCGTCTCCGCGCAGCCGAACGGGGGCGCGAAGCTCGAACTGGCCACGATCCAGGGCAACATCGCCTACGCAGAGACGGACGCCTCCTCGACGGCCGGCATCGACGGCGCGGGGACGATCGCGACCGGCGCGCTCAGCGCGACCGCGAACGCAACCGCGAAGGCGACCGCGGAAATTCAGGGCGTGAACCTGAGCATCACCGGCGTCAACCTCGCGGTCAACGTCGTGACGGCGGTCGTCAACGGCACGCAGAAGGCGATCGTCAGGGGCGCGACCGTCTCGGCGAGCAGCGTGAGCGTCCGCTCCTACTTCAACATCGGAAGCTCCACGGAAAACTACGCCGCGACCGCGGTCGTCGGGAGCAACGGCGGCGCGAGCGTCGGCATCGTCGGTGGCAACACGAGCTCCGCGAAGGCCTCCGTGACCGCGAAGGTCTCCTCGGAGGTCGACGGCGCGGTGTTCGCGAGCGTCCCGGGCGCGGTGACCGTGCTGACGGAGGCGAAGTCCTTCGCGCTGGCGCGGGTCATCGAGCCGACCGCCGCGGTCACGCTCGTCAACGTCAGCCTCATAAAGGTCGAGGCGGACGCCGCCGGCACGTTCACGGCCTCGTTCAAGGTCGGGCCGGGGGACAGCAGCGTCGGGAGCGTCAGCGTCAAATCCGTCTACACGGTATACAGCCGGGCCAAGACCGGCTCGGCCGGCGGCCTGAACCTGAGCCTCGCAAACGCCAAGCTCAACAAGGCCACGGCGAACACCTCCGTCGCGGGCAACGCGGGCTTCGGAAGCGGCGGCAAGCTCGAGGTGTCGGGCGACGTGCTCGTCATGGTCGACGCGATCGCCGACGCGATCGCCGATGTCGCCTCGCCATCGCTCAGCGTCTCGGGCTACGGCGCGGCCGTCAACGAGGTCACGGCGAACCTGAACGCGTCGCAGAACGCCTACGCGTTCGGCAGCGGCTCCGCGAACATCGCCGGCCAGATCGAAATCCTCTCGAAGCTGAACGCCTCCGAGGGCGGCCACGGCGCGCTGGCGATCTCCCGCGGGCCGCGCGGCTCCATCAGCGCGCTCGCCGCGTACACGAACAGCGCCTACGCCAACAGCGCGAGCGAGAACATAGGCTACATCGCGGACATCGACCTGACGGCCGCCTCCGTGAAGCTCTACGTGCACACGGTCAACCTCGCGGACGCGCGGGCCGAGAACGGAAGCGCGCTGGGCGCGTTCGCGTACGGCAACCTCTACGCCGAGAGCTGCACGGCCGACAGGGCGGTCGCGAAGATCAGCGGCGGAAAGGTCACGGCGACCTCGGGCTCGGTCGATCTCGACGCCGAGAATTCGTCGACATCAAAGTCGCTGGCGGCCGCGGGCGGCACCGACTTGCTCCTTGTCGGCGCGACGACGTCCGAATCGAAGGCCTACGTCGGGAAGTCCGGGAGGAGGCAGGTCGCGGAGGTCTTTATCGCGGACGGCGCGGTCGTAAAGGCGAAGGAGGACGTCGACCTCTACGCCTACAACATCGGCCTCGCCCAGGCGATCATCCAGAAGGGCGGCAGCTACTCCATCGCGAAGATCGCAGTCTCCGCGCTCCCGACCGTCAGCTATTACAGCACCTACGCGGGCGTCAAGGACGGCTGCCGGGTCGCGGCCGACAGGGATATCCGCATCCGCGCGCAGGACTACGCGCGCGCGAGGTCCGAGGCGATGGACACCTCGATGGGCGTCGGCGTCAACGTCGCGACGACCTACGGAGACAACGCCGTCTACACCGACACGAAGGTCGAGATCGGCGCCGCGAAGCTCTTCTCGACGCGAGATGTGCTGATCCAGGCCGAATCGAGCGCATACATGTACGCGCTCACGTACGCGTCCGTCGGCAGCATCTTCTACGGCTCGGGCACCATGCAGGCGAGGAATTACCTCGCGCGCACCGTGACCGCGGACATACTGGGCGGCGCGGACATCGAATCGGACTTCGGCACGCTCACGGTCAGGGCGACCGGCGGCGCGGCGGACGAAATCACGACATACGCCCGCTGCGACAGCACCGGCTTCGTCGCCATCGGCGACGCGCGGGCCTACATCGACGTGAGCACCGTCGTCAAGGCCAACGTCGCGCGCGGCGCGAAGCTCAAGAACACGTTCGGGTACGTGAAGATCTACACAGACGCCTCGATGAACCGGGCGTACGCCTACGCGCACGTCTACAATTCGGGCGTCGGCAACGAGCCGGACGCGAAGGCGCTGGGCACGCTGACCTTGACCTCGCAGGTGAACCTCGGCGGCAGCGCGGGCTCCGGCACGGCCGAGGCCGTCGGGAAGAACGTCGACATCCGCAGCTATCTCGGAAAGCTCAACTTCACGATGCAGTCCTACTCGCGCGGCCGCGGCCTGGGCGTGAACGTCGACTCGGAGAGCAGGACGTACGCCTATCTCACGAGCGAGGTCAACGCGCGCAACGCGACCGTCAAGGGCTACGACAGCGTCGTGATACAGGCTGAGTCCCGCCCGGGCTGGCGCTCGGCGCACATACTGAACGACGCCTACTCGTTCGCGCAGGGCATCGGGGACGCGACGGCGACCGCGCAGTTGGGCGGCAGCTACTCCAAAACCAGCGTCCACCTCTACGGCGGGACGAACGTGTACGGCGCGAAGGTGACGATCGACGCGCTCAGGTTCAACGGCACCGTCAACCAGTACCCGCATACGCGCCGCACGGGCATCGCGTCCTCGCATACCAACCACTGGGGATCGTTCAGCAACCAGCGCGAGATGTACGTCGACTCCGGAGTCGGCTTCCACATCGGCGACGCGGCGGCCGGCATCGTCATCGACATCTCCGCGTCCGGCGTCCGCCAGGTGGGCCTGCCCAAGGAGAACATGAGTCTGGTCGGCATATCGGGGGACGTCGTCACGATCAACCCCCTGTCGAACCCGCTGCCCGGATTCCTGTACCTCGGCGTGCACGACGGGAGCGGCTACAAGGTCTACAACCAGCAGTTCATCCCCGAGGTCATCATCATCAACCGCACCGGCATGCGGCTGGACATCATGGGCATCACGGTCGAGAACATCAACTTCGTATACCCCTCTGTCTCGGGCGGCAACGGCATAAAGCGCGAGTCCAGCCTGAACCGGACGCCGACGATCATCATCGAGAGCCGGTCGAACGGCGGCGTGTACGTCAGGAGGCTGATCTCGAACCGGACCGGCACGACGATCTTCCGCTGGACCGGGAGGGACGGGGGCAACCTGACCTCAGACGGCGAAGTGCCGGTTGCCAGCGCGGCGGGCGCGAAGGTCTCGCCCGTCTGGACGCACTCGCTCATAATTGAGAACGCCGCGAACATCGGCGCCGACGCCGACAACCGCTTCACCGCGTTCCTGTTCCTGCTGGGCACCGAGGAGGGCGCGTTCAGCGCCGTGACATCCGGATCGAGCTACATGCGGCTCACGCCGGTGCTGTTCATCGAGAAGAACACGAAGGACGAAGTGACCGACGCCGCCGACGCGTCCGCCTTCTCGCCGACGCTTCGCGTGGAGAGGCTCATGGCGACGGGCGACAACGACCTCGTCCTCGCAAACGGCATACGGCTCTACAGCCTGAAGGGCTCGACGGTCATCGAGATGCCGCTGCCGGGCACGCTCGAATACGTCACCGGCGAGCTGAAGGGCCTGACCGCGAGCGCGACGATCAGCACGGCGGGGCTCGAAAGG
Organism: Firmicutes bacterium ADurb.Bin467; assembly: GCA_002068815.1. Lineage (GTDB taxonomy): Bacteria > Bacillota > Clostridia > Christensenellales > Aristaeellaceae > Pullichristensenella. The sequence goes on from MWAC01000016.1 coordinate 4,326, forward strand.
TACCTGCAGGGGTACAGCATCGCCGACGACGTATACATCTACCTGCTGCCCAACGGCACCACGATCTACGTCGACTCGCTCGGCCAGATCGCGCGCGTCACCGAGATGGTCGGCGCGACCGAGGTCAGCACGACGCTGAAGGACTTTGCGTTCGTGCCCGGGGACAGCGGCATCGCCCAGGTGGGCCTCGGCACCGGCGTGAGCCTGAACCTCGGAACCGGCGAACTGACGCTGGAGAGCGGCGCGAACTTCGAGGCGCTGCTCAGCGTCATCGACGCGGACTGGCTGATGAACAACACAGGCACCGGCGCCGGGAAGAAGTTCGTCTTCACCTACACGCAGCGCAAGCTCGTGACGGACCCGGAGACCGGCGGATCGATCTGGGAGACGGAGCTCATCGAGGTCGGCGTGACCCCGTGGATAACCGTCGGAACCTCCATCCTCTATTGGGTGAACAACCGCGGCCTCTCCTCGACCAACCTGCTGGACGAGAACGAGATGTACCTGCTGAGGAAGACCGGCGACACGCTCGAGGTGTTCGTCATCGGCGGGCCGGACGAGGTAAACGAGCAGCACGGCTATAACAAGGACAGCCTCTACCCCTACTACGACGACAAGAACAAGACCGTCACGGTGGATGACGGAATCGCGAACAAGTGGAAAAA
>MWAC01000017.1 GCA_002068815.1 Firmicutes bacterium ADurb.Bin467
CCCGAATTTAACATCCCCCGCCTTTACAAACCCCAAAACGCGGCTATAATAGAAGCGTGCGATGACGGGGAGCGCCCGTGTACTTTTCCGCGAAGCGAGCCGGGGACCGGTTGAAATTCCGAAGGAATTTCAAGTCGCCTGTGGCGACTGAATTTGACAATCCCGAAGGGCTTGGCAAATTCACCTTGGTGAAAGCCCGGACGGAAAAACCATGGGGAATCACCCCGGAGCAGCGGGTCGAACGCGTCCGTCAGTAGTCCCCGCCGGGTACGCCCGTTACAGCGCCGCGAGCGGGCGCTTTTTGCGCCAACTTGGGTGGTACCGCGAGGCTTCGTCCCAATGGAGAGGACGGGGTCATATTTTTTTCGGAGGGTTTTGCATGTTCGAGAAGGTATCCGCGAATCTCGACTTCCTCGCGCGCGAGCAAGAGGTCATCAAGTTCTGGAACGACCGGGAGATCTTCCAAAAGTCGGTCGAGCTGCGCAAGGGCGCCGAGCCGTTCACGTTCTACGACGGCCCGCCGACCGCGAACGGCAAGCCGCACATCGGCCACATCGAGACGCGCGCGTTCAAGGACGTGATCCCGCGCTATCAGACGATGAAGGGCAAAAACGTCTTGCGCAAGGCCGGCTGGGACACGCACGGCCTGCCGGTCGAGCTCGAGGTCGAAAAGCAATTGGGGCTCGACGGCAAGGAGCAGATCGAGGCCTACGGCATCGAGCCGTTCATCAAGGAGTGCAAGCAGTCCGTCTGGAAGTACAAGGGCGAGTGGGAAAAGATGTCCGAGCGCGTCGGCTTCTGGCTGGACATGGAAAATCCCTACATCACCTACGAGGACAGCTACATCGAGTCCGTCTGGTGGAGCCTGAAGCAGATCGCCGACAAGGGCCTTCTCTACAAGGGCCACAAGGTCGTGCCCTACTGCCCGCGCTGCGGAACCGCGCTCTCGTCGCACGAGGTTTCGCAGGGCTACAAATTGGTGCCGGACAGGTCCGCGTTCGTGCGCTTCCGCGTCAAGGGCCGCGAGAACACCTGGCTCTACGCGTGGACGACGACGCCTTGGACGCTTCCTTCGAACGTCGCGCTGTGCGTGAACCCCGACGCCGAGTACGCCGAGTTCGTTTCCGGCGGCAGGACGATCATCATGGGCAAGGCGCTGATCGCGTCCGTGCTCGGCGAGGGCGCCGAGTTCGAAATCGCCCGGACGATGCCCGGGCGCGAGCTCGTCGGCATCGAGTACGAGCCGCTGTTCGACTTCCAGCGCCCGCTCGTCGACAAGAGCGCGTGGCGCGTCGTCGCGGACGACTACGTCACGATGACCGACGGCACCGGCATCGTCCACCAGGCGCCGGCGTTCGGTGAGGACGACGCGCGCGTCGGGCGGGCGAACGACCTGCCGTTTTTGCAGCTGGTCGACCCCAAGGGGCAGATGACGAAGGAGACGCCGTGGGCGGGAAAATTCGTCAAGGACGCCGACCCGCTGATCGTCGAAATGCTCGAAAAGGACGGGCTGCTCGTCAAGACCGAGGGCTTCGAGCACGACTACCCGTTCTGCTGGCGCTGCGACACGCCGCTGATCTACTACGCGCGCTCGACGTGGTTCATCCGCATGACGGCCGTCCGCGACCGGCTGCTCGCCGCGAACCGCTCGGTCAACTGGATGCCGGACAACATCAAGGAAGGACGCATGGGCAACTTCCTCGAAAACGTGATCGATTGGGGCCTCTCGCGCGAGCGGTACTGGGGCACGCCGCTGCCGGTATGGGTGTGCGAGTGCGGCCACAGGCACGTGATCGGCTCGCGCGCGGAGCTCGAGGCGCTCGGAAACGACGTGCCGAAGGACCTCGAACTCCACAGGCCCTACATCGACAGGATCACCATCCGCTGCGAACAGTGCGGCGGCACGATGCATAGGACCCCCGAGGTCATCGACTGCTGGTACGACTCCGGCTCGATGCCGTTCGCGCAGTGGCACTACCCCTTCGAGAACAAGGAGGTATTTGAAAACACGTTCCCGGCGGACTTCATCTCCGAGGCGATCGACCAGACGCGCGGCTGGTTCTACACGCTGCTCGCGATTTCGACGCTGCTGTTCGACTGCTCGTCGTTCAAAAACTGCCTCGTGCTCGGCCACGTGCAGGACAAGGACGGCGTCAAGATGTCCAAGCATAAGGGAAACGTCGTCGACCCGTGGGACGTATTGAACCGGCAGGGCGCGGATGCCGTGCGCTGGTATTTCTACGCGAACGGCGCGCCGTGGCTGCCGAGCCGCTTCTCGCACGAATTGGTCAGCGAGATGCAGCGCAAGTTCATGGGGACGCTCTGGAACACCTACGCGTTCTTCGCGCTCTACGCGTCGATCGACGACTACAAGCCCTTTGAACAGAAGGCGAACCCCGAGGACTTCTCGCTGATGGACAAATGGGTGCTCTCGAAGCTCCAGTCGCTGATCGCGTTCGTCGACGGGGGCATGGCGGATTACAGGATCACCGAGACCTCGCGCGCGATCGCCCAGTTCGTCGACGATCTCTCGAACTGGTATGTGCGCCGCTGCCGCGAGCGGTTCTGGGGCAAGGGGCTCGCGGGGGACAAGCTCGCCGCGTTCGAGACGCTCTACACGGTTTTGACGAAGCTCTGCGGCCTCCTGGCGCCGTACATCCCGTTCATGACCGAGACGATGTACCGGAACCTCGTCGTCGGGAACATCCCGGGCGCGCCGGAATCGGTGCACCTGACGGACTTCCCGGCCGCGGACCTGTCGCTCGTCGATAAGGCGCTCGAGGACGAGATGGAGCTCGTGATCTCTGCCGTGCAGCTCGGCCGCGCGTGCCGCAGCGCCGCGAACATGAAGGTGCGCCAGCCCGCGCGCGCGCTCTACGTCAAGGGCGCGAAGCTGCCCGCGAAGATGGCGGAATTGATCGAGGACGAACTGAACGTCAAGGCCGTGCACTTCGTCGACGACGCGCGCGCGTTCACGACCTACAGGATCAAGCCGCAGATGCGCACCGTCGGCCCGCGCTACGGGAAATTGCTCGGGAAGATCGGGGTCGCGCTGCTCGACATGGACGGAAACGACGTGGTCGACGCGTTCGACCGCGGCGAAACGCTGAAATTTGAAATCGACGGCACCGAGGTCGAGCTCGGCCGCGACGACACGCTGATCGAGCCGATGCAGAAGCCCGGCTTCGTTGCAGAGACCGACCGCGGCGTGACCTGCGTGCTCGACACGAACCTGACCGAGGAATTGATCGAGGAGGGCTTCGTGCGCGAGGTGATCTCGAAGCTGCAGACGATGCGCAAGGAGGCGGGGTTCGAGGTCGTCGACCGGATCAGGGTCGGGTATAATACGACCGACAAGCTCGCGGGCATCATCCGGCGCGCCGCGGACGAGATCGGAAAGGCCGTGCTCGCGGAAACGCTCTCGGAGGGCGAGCTGCCGGAGGGGGCGTATGTCAAGGAGTGGTCGATCAACGGGGAGATGGCGACCTTGGCTGTCCAGAGGTAAATCAAAAGAGAGCGGTTCGCGCCGCTCTCTTGTATTTTTGGCGGAGGCCACGCCGGAGGCGGGGCTGGAGGGGCTCGAGGTGTGGCAGCCCGGAGCCCGCGTTTTGCGAAGCAAAAGGCGGGCGAAAATCAGAATTCCGCGTTCCTCGTCGTCCTCGGGAACGGAAGCACGTCGCGTATGTTTGAAATGCCGGTCAGATACATGATCAGCCGCTCGAACCCCATGCCGAAGCCCGCGTGCTTGCAGCTTCCGTACTTGCGGAGCTCGAGGTACCACCAGTAGTCCTCGGGCTTCATGCCCATCTCCTCGATGCGGCGCGTGAGCACGTCGAGCCGCTCCTCCCTCTGGCTGCCGCCGCAGAGCTCGCCGACGCCGGGGACCAGCAGATCGGCCGCGGCGACGGTCCTGCCGTCCTCGTTCATGCGCATGTAGAACGCCTTGATCTCCTTCGGGTAGTCGGTCACGAACACCGGCTTTCCGAAGTGCTTCTCGGTCAGGTACCGCTCGTGCTCGGTCTGCAAATCGCACCCCCAGAACACCGGATACTCGAACGCCTGGCCACAGCTTTTGAGAATCTCGACCGCGTCGGTGTAGCTGACCCTGGCGAAATCCGCGTCGCGCACGGCCTCGAGGCGAGCAATCAGGCCCTTGTCGACGAAGCTGTTCAGGAATTCGAGCTCCGCGCCGGCCTCCTCGAGCACCGTCGAGAGCACGGACTTGATCATCTCCTCCTGCAGGTCCATGTCCTCCTTCAAGGTCGCGAACGCGATCTCCGGCTCGATCATCCAGAACTCGGCCGCGTGGCGCGGCGTGTAGCTGTTCTCGGCGCGGAAGGTCGGGCCGAACGTGTAGACGTTCCGGAACGCGAGCGCGAGACACTCGCAGTTGAGCTGTCCGGACACGGTCAGGCTCACGGGCTTTGCGAAGAAGTCCTTGTCGAAATCGACCGCGCCGTCGGGGAGCCTCGGCGGGTCGGCGGCGTCGAGCGTCGTCACGCGGAACATCTCGCCCGCGCCCTCGCAGTCGCTGCCGGTCAATATCGGCGTGTGCACGTAGACGAAGCCGCGGTCGTGGAAGAAGCTGTGGATCGCCTGCGCAGCGACCGAGCGCACGCGGAACGCGCACTGGAACAGGTTCGCGCGCGGGCGCAGGTGCTGTATCGTGCGCAGGTACTCGAGAGAGTGGCGCTTCTTCTGCAGCGGGTAGTCGCTCGGGCTCTCGCCGAGGACGGTCACATGTTCCGCCTTCAATTCAAACGGCTGCTGCATGCCGGGCGTCGGAACGAGCGTCCCGACGGCCTCGACCGCCGCGCCGACGGAGATCTTCCTCGTCAGCTCCCGGTAGTCGGGAATCGAATTTTCCTCCAGAACGATCTGGAGATTTTTGAAATGGCTTCCGTCGTTGAGCTCGACGAACGCGAAGCTCTTCGACTCGCGCATCGTGCGCACCCAGCCGCTGACCTTGATCTCCGCGACCGGCGCCGAGGGGGGTGAAGCAAACAGTTCCCGAACAAGTGTCGTCATCGGTGAATCCCTCTTTCACGGTAATGGATAATATTATACCCGCGCCGCGTCAATCCGTCAAATCAATGTTTTAATCCGTCAGATCGATGTTTTCGCGGCCGAACACGTCGTAGCTCATCTCGATTGCCTTGCGCGCCGCGCCGCTGGCTCCGGTTGCGC
>MWAC01000018.1 GCA_002068815.1 Firmicutes bacterium ADurb.Bin467
GAGGCCGGGGAAGCGCCCCCCGACACGACCGCGGCGACATTCGCAAGCTGCTCGGTCGCGGCCGCCGTCGGCTCCGCCAGCGCGACGGCGAAGTCCGCGGCGAGCTGCGCGCCGGATGCGGAGGCGAACGAAACGACCGTCGCCAAATCCTGCGTCGTCTTGCTCGGCACCGCGGCATGGGCCGCCGCCGAAACCACCAAGAGCACCACCAGCAAAAGAACCGTCCACTTTTTCATAATCCCTGTTGCTCCTTTCCTGCGCGGCCAGCGCCGCGCCCAATCCCACGTCAGTTCACCGGATCGAAGTACGTCTCCACGACCCACTGAAGCAGCTTCGCCTCGTCCGCGTGGAACTCCATGAACCCGTCGTCCCCGATCCCGTATTCGCCCGCGGGCGTCGCCGCGGGGAGAATATCGTAGCTGTAGATCCTGCTCGCCTCGTTGACCATGCGGCCCTTGCGCATGTTCGTCACCATGATCCCGTCGAGCGCCTCGTAGAGTCCGCCGACGAAGTCCGCGTCCCTCGCGATCCTCTCGCCGAGCGCCTTCGAGGCGGCCTCCATGTAGGTCCGCTGCCGCCGCATGCGCGATTCGTTCGTCCCGTCGCCGACGTCCATCCGGTACCGGACGAGCGCCTCCGCCTGCCGGCCGGTCAGCGTCAGCGTCTTTCCCGGGGTCATCTCCGGGTCGTAGGCCGAGAAATCGTCCTCCAGCGCAACCGTCACGCCGCCGAGCGCGTCGTTCAGCACGCCGATCGCGTTCAGGTCGATCGCGGCGTAGAGGTCGACGTCCATGCCGAACAACAGGTTTTTGACGGCCTGCACCGTGTATTCGCAGCTGGTTTCGGCGCCGTCGCCGAAGCCGTGCGAGAGGCATACCTGCGAGCGCCTCGTCCCGGTGACGTTCCCGAGGACGCCCAGAACCACGATGTCCGTCATCGTATCGCGGTCGATCTGCAGCTGCGTGACGGTCTTCTGGTCGCGGTCGAGCACGAGCAGAAGCAGGAAGTCCGCCTGCCCGCCCTGCCGGAAGCCCGTGGTCGGGGCGTCGTCGCGCTTGTCCACGCCCATCAAGAGGATCGACGTCAGCCCGCTCTTGCGCGCGTACGTCCGGCCGTTCCACTCGATCCTCGGCTGCTCCTCGAATACGCCGGTCAGGTCCCCCCGCGGCGGGGCGGGTATGTTGCGCGTCTCGATCCACCTGCCCACTTCGTAAAACGCAAACACCGCGGCGGCCGCCAGCAGCACGAGGCACAGCGAGATAATCGCCCTCTTGCGCCGGGACATCCCCCGAAACCGCTTGTTCGCCGCTGCTGCCATCTCTCAGCCTACCCGCTTTGCCCCTCTTTGAGGTAGTCGAACGACAGCCAGATGTTCTTCAGGCTGCCGACGATGTCGAGTTCCACCTTCGCCACCTGCTTGCGCTTGTCCATCGCGACCACGCGGCCCCGAAGCGCCTTGAACAGCCCGTCGACGATCTCCACGCGCTCGCCGACGCGCATCGCCTTCAGCACGCCGACCTTTCCGCCCCTCGCCCAGAGCAGGTCCGCGAACGTCCTGTCCGCGCCGTACAGAGTTCCCTCGGGGTCGTCCCCGTAGCTCAGCACGCGGATGACGTTCTGGACCTTCGTCAGGTCCGCCGCGCGCAGCTCGGCGCCGGAATAGACGAACACATAGCTCGGCAACAGGGGAACCGACATCTCCTGCCAGGTTCTCCGGTTTCGAATGCGCTTGATCTGTATCGGGAAAATAGCCCTCGCGGCCTGACTCTCGTTGATCAAATCCGCCACCTGCTGCTCATACCCCGTCATGCAGAACACGCAGCGGACGACTTCGTATTCACTTCCTATAGGCACGCTGTCTTCATTCATGAAACGAAAAGAAAGCTTCGCCCTCCCCGCCCTTCGGCAGGGGACTCGAAGCTATGGTCCGCCAGACCCGACCGCCACGCGTTACGCAGTAACCGGTCAATCCGGCTTGATGCCTGGCGAAAGCGGAAGTGACTCCCTGCTATGCTCAGGCATGGATCGGCCACATGTCACCTTGGCCCAAGCGTCCGTCACCCCGCGCCCCCGCGGAACAGAACCCCGTACCGCCGCTTCCCCGCACGGCGCCGGAAGGAGGCGATCTCCTCCGCAATCCGGGCCGCTCCTTACACGCCGACCGGGCGATGAAGGGAACCGATGCAGTATATGGCTAAGTATACCACCTTCTTCCCGGAACGTCAACCGAATTCGGCACTGATTTACGGTCTTTTTATCCAATTGAATACTTAACATTAATGGATGTGTTTATATTTTGCGCGCCACCTAAAAAGGCCCTTAAACCCGGGCCGTGCGCCGCGGAATTCTCCGGCATCGCTTCCATATCGGAAGGCTTCCGATGAGGGACTTCTCATGACCTGGCAGGGAGGGGGCATAATAAGGCCGGCCGGCCGGCGCGCACTGTGGACGACGGGCGGTCCCCGCTGCGACGATGGCGCATTCGGCCGCAGGGGAAATCTACCATTAGAAGTGTGATGCCGCCATGCCGAACATCCTGTGGTATATCATCATCGTCTCCATGGGCCTGTTGCTGCTGCTCTTCACGTTCTGGAGGAGGAGGCCGCTTGCGGACCTCTTGTGCTTTTTTCTCGCCTCCGCAGCCGTCGCCTATCTATTGGAAGTCATCGTCCTCTTCGCCTTCGGGAGCTACCACTATAAGCCCGGAATCTTCTCGGAGCCGGTCGCGGAGGATATCTTCGGGCACCTGATCTGCAACGGCCTGTTCTGGGGCGGCTTCATCATGCTCGTCTCCGCCTTTTCGCTGCGGTTTTACTGGTCGGCCCTGATCGCCGTATTCTTCATGCTCGTCGAGGAGTTTTTCCGCAGACGGGGAATCTACGTCCAATACTGGTGGCGGACGCATATCACGGGGATCGGGGCGTTTGTCGTGCTCGAGGCGATGAAGAGGTGGTACGCGAAATTGAAGGCGCGAAAAAACGCCGCCTGGCGCTTCGCGGCCTTCTGTTCCGTCGCGTGGCTGCTGCTCGTCGCCCCCCCGATCATACTGCTATTGGCCGGGAAGCAGCATTGCGGCATCGGGCTCAGCCGGAACTATTATCTGGACGACATCTTCACCGAAGTTCCGTACTGCCTGCTACTGTCGTTCCCGACCGCGCTTTGCATCGCCGCGCGCAAAAAAACCTGGTGGAAGGCGATTCCGTTCGCCGCCATACTGTGCGGCGACATACTGCTGAACCGATTCGGCATACTGACGTTCAAGGGCGGATGGAACTTGTTCTACCTCATGGAGGTCCGGGCCGTATGCCTGCTGTTCTATATCGCCTTGGAGAAGCATTCGTTCTCGGCGCGTTCAGTCCGACAGGATGAATCTCCGCGTTCTTTCGCCGGAATAGATCGTCCGCTCCCCGACGAAGGCGAGCGCCAGCCACAGGTACACGGACAGGGCCGCGACGTAGTACACGAAATGCGCGACGGGGTCGAGCCGCATGAGCCGGAAGGCGCCCGCCCGGCTGTAGAAAAACCCGAGCAGCGAGGAGACCATCGCCACCGCGAGAACTGCGACGAGCTTTGAGATCGGCCCCTCATTCAGCCAGTTTACCATCAGCACGCCGGCCCCCGCATAGACGAGGAGCTGAAAGGCGGACACGCGGCCGACCGGCAGCCAGTTGCCCTCGAAGGCATAGTACCGAGCCCCGCCATCAAATTGTCGACGAGGATCATCCAGACGAGCGAAATTGCCACGGCCCGCCAGAGCGCCGCGATCCTGCGAACGGGGACGAGCAAAAACGTCAATGCCCATACGAGGGCACAGGCCGCGAGATGCGCCATAACCCACCCCACCGAAAATCAGATGGAATTATTCTTCGCATGTTTCGATCAAAAAAACCGGCGCGGCGGAGGTCTGCAAATTCCCCTTGGATCGCCGAGAGCTCGCGCAGCAAGCGCATTATACGGCGAAAAATCCCCGAACCATTGAACCGCACCCTGAATGCTGGACAGTATGGTATACTACCGACAGATGGGATGCGGCAGGCGGAAAGCAAGCTGGGCAACCGAAACTTTTCCGTCCCGACAACCGTCTGATTTCCGGATAAATCCAATTGAACGGAGAAGGGTGGATTCGGCATGAAACGGCTCCTGCGCACCACTTCTATCGCCCTGGCCCTGCTGTTCCTCATTTCCCTCGCGCTCCCGTCCGCTGCCTTCGGGGTCGGCACGGTCGAGGCGTACACGCATCAGACGGAGGCGCAGATCGGGGAGGAGATCACTTGGTATGTCGGAATGACGGGCTGGAGCGAGCCCTCCGAATGCGCCTTCTTCCTCTACCGCGATGGAGAGCTCATCGCATACGAACCGCCGTCGGCCGCGACGGTCTTCCGCTACACGCCGCAGGAACCCGGAACTTACAGCCTGGTCGCGCTCGCGAGGGGCGCCACGGGCGTTCGCTCGGCGAACGGAGGGAGCGTCGCCGTCGCCGCGCCGCTGCGCATCGTCTCCGTCGCCGCGAATCGCCCGCGCATCGCCCTCGGAGCGGTCGCGACATGGACGGCCAGCGTCGAAGGGGGCAGCGGGGACGCGCGATTCGGGTTCTTCGTCTATCGGGACGGAAAACTTCTCGAGCTGTGCGTCCCGGACGATCCCGGAAGCGGCGTGCTGAACTACACCCCGAAACAGCCCGGCACGTACACCGTCGACGTGCTCGCGAGCGACTCAAGCGGGAAGGCGAAGCTCGCGGGCGCGCCGGTTGTCGCGGCGGAGAGTGCGCAGGATGCGGAGCCGCTTCAACTGACGAGCGTATTCGCGAACACCGCGGACGCGCTCGTGGGCGAGGAGATCGCCTGGACCGCGACCGCCTCGGGCGGGGAGGAACAGATCGCCTTCTCCTTCTTCCTCTACAAGGATGGGGAGCTCGCGAGCTTTACGCCCGTGGGAACAAGTTCCGTCTTCCGCCTGACGCCCGCGGAGCCGGGGGTCTACGCCGTCTCCGCGCACGCGAGCAGCGGGCTCGAGAGCGCGAACCTCATGAGCGGGGAGGTGACCGTCGCACACCCTGCGGGCGTCCGGCTGACGGGCGTCTCCTGCGACCGCGGCAAGGCGGTTCCGGGGGAGTCGATCACCTGGACGGCGCAGGCGGAGGGCGCGGCCGGCGAGGTCGCCTATTCCTTCGCGCTGTACCGCGATTGGGCGCTGACGGGCCTGTACGAAACCGGCGCGTCTCCGGCGTTTTCGTTCGCGCCGGAGGAGGTCGGCACCTACTCCGTCGTCGCCTGCGCGAAGGACGATGTGCGCTCCGCGAGCGCGCATTCGGCCGATGTGCGCGCCGTGTCCGCGGCGCTTACCGTCGATTCCGTGACCGCGGATCAGCTGACCGGCGCGGTCGGCACGCCCATCACCTGGACGGTGCACGCTTCGGGCGGCGACCATCTCCAATATATGTATTTCGTGTATTTCCTGAACAAGGTCGTCTATGCGTCCCCCGCCACGGCCCAAAATACATTCACCTACACCCCGACCGAATGCTACGGAATGTGGCCGTATCGGCTGAAGGGGCTCGTGGGCGACGCAGAGCAGACGGCGAGCTTCCAAAGCGCAGAGATCCACGTCGCGGAGGAGGGCAGGCCGCGCGTCGTCGGCCTCGTTTGCGATCGGACGACCGCGTCTCCGGGCGAGAAGATCACGTGGACGGTGGCGGTCGACGGCGGCACATTGGACGGCGATCTGCTGGGCGAGCTCGCGTTTCTGCTGTATTGGGACGGGGGCGGGAAAGAGCCCATCGACCGAACCGAGTGGGCGCATGAAACCGCCTATTCCTATATCCCTGAGCAGCCGGGCGAATATCTGCTGCGGGTGTACATCAACACCGGCGGCTGGGGCTACGACGTCGACGCGCCCGTCGTCCGCGTGGGCGCGCCCATGCTGACGGACTTCGGCGCGGCGATCGATCTCAAGAAGCTCCCGGACATCGCATTGCCGGACGCGACCCCCGCGCCGACGCTCATCCCGTCCAGGAACGAGGCCCCGGATG
>MWAC01000019.1 GCA_002068815.1 Firmicutes bacterium ADurb.Bin467
TTGGACGACTACGTCTCCCGCGTGATGGAGGCCTGCGGCCTGCCGAAGTACTACAAGAGCCGCTACCCGCACGAGTTCTCCGGCGGCCAGCGCCAGCGCATCTGCATCGCGCGCGCCCTGGCGCTGAACCCGGATTTCATCGTCTGCGACGAGCCGGTCTCGGCGCTCGACGTGTCCATTCAGGCGCAGGTGATCAACCTGCTGCGCGACCTGCAGAGGGAATATGGGCTGACGTATCTGTTCATATCGCACGATCTGTCGGTTGTAGAGCACATCTCCGACACGCTGGGCGTGATGTATCTCGGAAACATCGTCGAGTTTGCGGAGACGGAGATGCTGTTCAGCCGGCCGCTGCACCCCTACACGCGGGCGCTTCTCTCCGCCATCCCGGTTCCCGATCCGGACTACAAGATGGACCGGATACTTCTCAAGGGCAGCATTCCGTCCCCGACGAAGCCCCCGAACGGCTGCAAATTCCACACGCGCTGCGAGGAGTGCATGGACATCTGCACGCGCGTCGCGCCGGACTTCCGGGAGATCGAGCCGGGGCACTACTGCGCCTGCCATCTGTACGGCGGCGCCGACACGATGTCGGGCGTCAGCGCGGCGCACATGCCCTGGTATTCCGACCGCGCTTCAAGGCGCGAGGAGGGGAAGATGCGGCTGTCGCGCGGCGAGATGCGCTCGGTGATCGCCGGCGCGCTGGGCGCGTCGCTGCTGGTCGCGCTCGTGTTCGCCGGGGTCTTCGCGGGGTTCATATTGTTTCTCGAAATGATCGTGTTCAAATGACAACGCGGCCGCCGTTTGCACGGCGGCCGTTGTCGGGAAACCATGATCGGCTCCCCGTCAGCTCTGCTGGAACACATCCTTCCAGTAGAGGAAGTGGTCGTTGATCGCGTCCACGATGCGCGCCTTGTCGCGCCGGACGATGACCTCGTAGATGTTTTTGTGCAGCTCCAGCATGTAGTCCAGCTCGCCCCGCCGGATGAACACCGCGACCGCCCTTTCCCGGGTCGGCCTCGCCACGCGTTCGACGACGAACGATATCTTCTCCATCAGCGGATTCGCGGCGATGCGCTGAAGCTCGCCGTGAAACGCGATGTCGGCCATCATGACGGCCTCCGTGGTCGGGTTTTTCCGGATGGTGTTCTCCATGTAGGTCAGCGATTTTTTCAGCCGGGCGAGGTCCTGCTTCGTCGCCTTCTCGATCGACAGCTCCATCACGCCGACCTCGAACACATGCCGAAGCTCCATGACCGCGGGGGTGGAGCCGCCCTCGAGCACCATGCCGTAGACCATCGGGTCGAGCATGCGGTCCGAGAAGCCGTCCGCGACGAACGTGCCCTCGGCGCGCCGGATCACGAGCAGGCCCATCGTCACGAGCGCCTTGATCGCCTCCCGAACCGAATTCCGGCCGACGCCCATCGACTCGGACAGCTCGGTCTCGGTCGGAATCCTCTGCCCGGGCTTCAATTGGCCGTTCATGATCGCGTCCGTCAGCCGCGCGATGATGCGGTCGACGATCGATTTTTGCCGCATGGGCCGGAGCAGCCGGCCCGCCTTTGTCGCATTCTTCTTTTCCATTATGACCATACCTTTCTGGCACCAACGAGTAATGAAACCTTGTTGATGCGCAATAACGTAGTGTGAGTTATACCACAACACAGGCAATCTGTGTTACAGTACGAGTGGAGGCGCAGATAGACAACAGAGCACGCGGAGGCAGGTGGACCGCGTAATACGCGAATCCGCTCCATTATCAGTCGCCGGGCGCCCATACATGCATCAATGAGTTGGACATGCGCTTGCGTTGGCGAGTGCAGTAGCCTGTAAACTTATCTGTGTCAAGACGTTACTCGTTTTTAGGCAGGGCACCCTGTCCCTGTCTGCGCCTTCCAATCTAGACTGGGAGGTGCTATGCTATGGGGCGACTGAAAATCGTCTACCCTGTCTGCTGCGGTATGGATGTGCACCGCGACTTTGTGATTGCGTGTATCGCGACCACAAACAGTCAGGGCGTCACGGACTACTTGAGCAAGCGGTTCTCAACCTATTCGGGAGGGTTGCGAGACCTGGCTGCTTGGCTCCTTGCGAACAACTGTAAGGACGTTTGCATGGAATCCACCGGAAAGTATTGGTTCCCCGTCCAAAACATCCTTGAAAAAAGCTGTAACGTGGTGGTCAGCCATCCCAAGTTTGTCAAAGCTATCAAGGGCAAGAAGACCGACAAGAAGGATGCCATGTGGATTGCCGACCTCTTTAAGCACGACCTCGTGCGCGGCAGCTTCATTCCTCCGGAAGAGATCCGTCAACTCCGCGATCTGTGCCGCTACTGGGTCAAGCTGACCGCCTACAACACAGGCGAGAAGAACCGCGCTCAGAACTGCCTCACCGTCTCCAACTTGAAGCTCGATAGCGTGTTCAGCAACGTGTTCTGCAAGAGCGCGTCCGCTATCATCAGCCATATGCTGGAGCATCCGGGCGAACAGTTCCCTGTCGCGCCGTTCGTACATCCCAGATGCAAGTCCCCCATCGAAGACATTCAAGCCGCCGTTGACGGCGCTTTCAGCCCTTGGCAAGCCGAGAAGCTAATGGTCATCCGCACACACATGGATGATCTGGCGTCGCTCAAGCAATCGCTCGAAGCCCTCATTTTCAAACTCGCCCAGCCGTTCACGCGCCAAATCGAACTGCTGCTCACTGTCCCGGGCATATCCGAGCCGATGACAGCCATCCGCATCATCGCTGAAATCGGCGCGGATATGTCCCAGTTTGAGTCCTCCAAACATCTGTGCTCCTGGGCCGGACTCACCCCGCAGAACAACGAGAGCGCCGGGAAGAAGAAAACCACCCGCATTGGCAAAGCCGGACAGTATATCAAGCCCCTCCTGCTCCAGTGCGCCATTGCCGCCTGCAACCCTCGTTCCAAGCGCTACCCGCAGATCCTCGCCAAATACCAGCAACTCTATAAGCGTCGCGGAAAGAAGAAAGCCAGAATCGCCATCTCTCGTAGACTACTGACCGCCATTTTCCACATGCTCCTAAATGATGAACCCTATGCTCCTTTCGAAGCGTCCGCAAGACACACTATCCCCGATAGCCGTGTCCTGACTCCCGATCAGGCGCTCGCTTTGCTTCGTGCTAATGGTTACATCATTCAAGAGCCTCCCGTAGTCGCCCCCGCAGGGATCGCTTCATCCGGCTGATCCCCACGCTTCTCTTCGCTGCCTTGCGGTGGCTTGTTTTCTTGTGCCTTTTTTTCCGGCTTCCGGCTTATTTTGTTTCAAACTTGAAGCTCCTCCGAATCCTATGTATTGTTCGTATTATAGCATCCGCGGCCGGGAAAGGAAATATTTAACCAAAAATTAAAGGGGATGGGTCTTGCCAAAACGGGGGAAAATGGATAAACTAAGTAGCGTAATCGTTAGCACTCAATTTCAGTGAGTGCTAACAAAGCGAAGGCTCAAATTACGGTTTAAGGAGGTTTTTCCATGAACATCAAGCCGCTTGGCGATCGCGTAGTGATCAAGAACCTTGAAGCGGAAGAAACCACGAAGGGCGGAATCCTGCTGACCTCTGCCGCGAAGGAAAAGCCGCAGATGGCGGAAGTCCTGGCCGTCGGCCCGGGCGGAAACGTCGACGGCAAGGAGATCAGGATGTACGTCGAGCCCAGGCAGAAGGTCATCTATTCGAAGTACGCGGGCACCGAGGTCAAGCTGGACGGCGAGGAATTCATCATCGTGCGCCAGTCGGACATTCTGGCGATTGTGGAATAAGGCAGGAGGGAAGATAAAATGGCAAAGCAGATGAAATACGGCGAGGACGCTCGCCGCGCGCTGGAAGCGGGCGTAAACGCGCTCGCGAACACGGTCAAGATCACGCTGGGCCCGAAGGGCAGAAACGTCGTGCTCGACAAGAAGTTCGGCGCCCCGCAGATCACCAACGACGGCGTGACGATCGCCAAGGAAATCGAGATGCAGGACCCCTTTGAGAACATGGGCGCGCAGCTCGTGAAGGAAGTCGCTACGAAGACGAACGACGTCGCCGGCGACGGCACCACGACCGCGACGCTGCTCGCGCAGGCGCTGATCCGCGAGGGTCTCAAGAACGTCGCCGCGGGCGCGAACCCGATGGGCCTGAAGAAGGGCATCGAGAAGGCGACCGCCACCGCCGTCAAGGCGCTCAACGACATCTCGAAGCCCATCGAGTCCCGGCACGCGATCGCGCAGGTTGCCGCGATCTCCTCGAGCGACGAGCTGATCGGCGAATTGATCTCGGACGCGATGGAGAAGGTCGGCAAGGACGGCGTCATCACGGTCGAGGAGTCGAAGACCATGAAGACCGAGCTGTCCATCGTGGAGGGCATGCAGTTCGACCGCGGCTATGCGTCCAGCTACATGTGCACCGACATGGAGAAGATGGAGGCCGTGCTCGACAACCCGCTGATCCTGATCACCGACAAGAAGATCTCGAACATTCAGGAGATCATTTCCCTCCTCGAGGGCATCGTGCAGCAGGGCAAGAAGCTGCTCATCATCGCCGAGGACGTCGAGGGCGAGGCGCTGGCGACCCTGGTGCTCAACAAGCTCCGCGGGACGTTCACCTGCGTCGCCGTCAAAGCGCCGGGCTTCGGCGACCGCAGGAAGGCCATGCTGCAGGACATCGCGATCCTGACCGGCGGGCAGGTCATCACCTCCGAACTCGGCCTCGAGCTCAAGGAGGCGACGGTCGACATGCTCGGCACCGCGCGCCAGGTCAAGATCGACAAGGAGAACACCGTCATCGTCGAGGGCGGCGGCGACCCGAGCGAGATCAAGGCCCGCATCGCGTCCATCCGCGCGCAGATCGAGGAGACCACTTCCGATTACGACCGCGAGAAGCTGCAGGAGCGCCTCGCGAAGCTCGCCGGCGGCGTGGCCGTCATCAACGTCGGCGCCGCGACCGAGGTCGAGATGAAGGAGCGGAAGCTGCGCATCGAGGACGCGCTCGCCGCGACCCGCGCGGCCGTCGAGGAGGGCATCGTGCCCGGCGGCGGCGTCGCGCTGATCACCGCCAGCGAATCCGTCGAGAAGCTGCTTAGCGAGGTGTCCGGCGACGTCAAGACCGGCGTGTCGATCGTGCTGCGCGCGCTCGAGGAGCCGGTCCGCCAGATCGCGATGAACGCGGGCGCCGAGGGCTCCGTCGTCGTCGAGCGGATCAAGAACAAGCGCACGCTCGGCTTCGGCTACGACGCCGCGAAGGACGAGTACACGGACATGATCGAGCGCGGCATCATCGACCCGACGAAGGTCGCCCGCAGCGCGCTGCAAAACGCCGCGTCCGTCGCCGCGATGGTGCTCACGACCGAGTCGCTCGTGACCGACATCCCCGCGCCGGAACCGGCCGCGCCCGCGGCTCCCGGCGGAATGGGCGGCATGTACTGATCCCCAAATCAAAACGCGCCTCCGGCGGCTGTCCGCCGGGGGCGCTTCAAAATCAAGGAGGCACCATGCTGCGCGCCATTTTGTTTGACCTGGACGGCACGCTGCTCGCGATGGATCAGGCGGCGTTCGTCTCCGCGTATTTCAAGGAGCTCGCCGCCGCAGCCGCCCCGCTCGGCTACGGGAAGGACGAGCTGATCCGGGCGCTCTGGAAGGGCACCGGCGCGATGCTCAAAAACGACGGCCGGAGGACGAACCGCGAGCGGTTTTGGGACGACTTCGCCGGCGCGTTGGGCGAGCACCGGCGCGCGGACGAGCCGCATTTCGACCGGTTCTACGCAAACGAGTTCGACAACGCGCGCCGCTGCGTCAAGCCCCGAAAGATCGCGCGGCCCGAGCTCGAGGAGCTTCGGCGCAAGGGTTACATGCTCGCGCTCGCGACGAACCCGATGTTCCCGCGCGCAGGCATCGAGCGCAGGCTCGACTGGGCCGGGCTCGACGCAAAGCTGTTCGACCACGTCACCGACTACGAAAACGCGCACTTCTCGAAGCCGAACCCCCTCTACTACCGGGAAGTCCTCGCCGCGATGGATTTGGCGCCGGAGGAGGCGATGATGATCGGCAACAACCCCGTCGACGACATGGCCGCGGCGGAGCTCGGCATAGGCGTGTTCCTCGTGACGGATTTTCTGGAAAACGAGCGCGGCGTCGACATATCGCCGTTCCCGCAGGGGGATTACGAACGGATGCTCGGGATGCTCAGGGAGCTTCCGGAAATCCGGTAGGCGCAAATCCGAGGCCGCCCGCGAGGGCGGCCTCTTTCTTATGTATCTCGCCTTGTCTTTTGTAGAAATTTTCAGCCCGGCTGGTACGGCTCCACGCCGCACACCGCACAGGGCAGGTATCCCGAGAAATGCGCGACCGCGGGCGTCAGCTTCACGCTGTACCAGGCGACGTACTTGCAGTCGACCTTGTGGTAGTACCGGCCGTTCTCGTTCGCGTACACATACCGCTCGGCGACCTCCTCGATCTCCGAGAGCACCGGCGCGGCGCCGGCCGCGGGGATGCCGTAGCCGCGGTAGTTGACGTCGTACGCCTTCGGAAGCTCCGGGCCGAACACCTCCGCGTCCGGCTTCGCGCCGACGAGCTCGACGCCGCCGGCAACCCGCGCGGGCGGGGACGTCTGCGGCAAGAGCACCGCCGCCGTCAGAAGCACGAAGCACGCCGTGATTGCCAGCTTGACCGCCGGGTGCCAGCGCGCGCTGCGCCACATCAGGAGCAGGCCGTAGGGGAAACAAACAAGAAGGCACAAAACCGCCTTCCGATTTGTCGCCCTGTTTCTGCCTCGAACGGGCGGATTCCGCATGTTCCGCTCCTCGTTTCGCCATATTTCGCCAAATTCCCCATAGAGTATTGTAATATGGCGCGCGCGTTCCGTAAACAAAAACGGAGGGAATTCAAAAAAATGTACCATCGCGATAATATCTGCAATACATCCGTAATATAATGTCGATGAGGAACCCGCGCGCCCCGAGCACAATATGTTGTAGCGGGCGCGCAGGATCGATCTATATGCTGTAGCCTTGACAACCGCCGGGCGAGGTGCTATACTGGCTCTACTTTCCAGATGGGGAGGATTGGATGGGAAGCGACTTCGAAATCCTCGGGCTTCGGGAAGGGGCGACTTCCCAACAGGTGCGCACGGCCTTCCGCGCGCTCGCCCGGCGCTGGCATCCCGACCGGTTCATGGCGGGGCCCGAGCGCGAGTGGGCGAGCGGCCGCATGGCCGAGATCAACCGCGCCTACAGA
>MWAC01000020.1 GCA_002068815.1 Firmicutes bacterium ADurb.Bin467
CCTATGCGATTCTGGGCGACGGCTGCATGATGGAGGGCATCTCGCACGAGTGCTGCTCGCTCGCGGGGACGCTGAAGCTCAACAAGCTGATCGCGCTCTACGACGACAACGAGATTTCGATCGAGGGCTCGACCGACCTGGCGTTCCGCGAGGACGTGCCGGCCCGCTTCCGCGCGTACGGCTGGAACGTGATCGACGTTCCGGACGGCAACTGCCCGGCGCCGATCGACGCCGCGATCACGCTCGCGAAGAAGTCGGACAAGCCCACGCTCATCGTCTGCCACACCGACATTGGCTACGGCTCCCCGAAGGCCGGACAGGCGTCCGCGCACGGCGAGCCGCTCGGCGAGGAAAACGTCCAGCTCACGAAGAAGGCGCTCGGTTGGCCCGAGGGCGAGCCGTTCTGCGTGCCCCAAGAGGTCTACGAGCAGACCGCCGAGGCGGCGAAGCGCGGCGCAGAGGCCGAGGCCGCGTGGAACCGGCTGATGGACGAATATGCGGTTGCGTACCCGGAGCTCAGGAAGGAGTGGGACGTCTGGAACTCCTGCGAGCTGCCGGTCGACCTGCTGCACGACGACGCGTTCTGGGCGTTTGACGGCAAGGCCGCGACGCGCAACTCGTCGGGCATCTTGCTGAACCGGCTCGCCGAGCGCGTGCCGAACCTGTTCGGCGGCTCCGCGGACCTGGCGCCCTCGAACAAGAGCGAGATGAAGGGGAAGGGCGAGTTCTCCGCGGAAAACTATGCCGGCGCGAACATACACTTCGGCGTCCGCGAGCACGCGATGGCCGCGATTTCGAACGGCATCAAGCTGCACGGCGGCCTGCGGCCGTACTGCGCGACGTTCTTCGTGTTCACCGACTACATGAAAAACGCGATGCGCATGGCCTCGATCATGGACCTGCCGATCCCCTACATCCTGACGCACGACTCGATCGGCGTCGGCGAGGACGGCCCGACGCACCAGCCGGTCGAGCACCTGGCGGGCCTTCGCGCCGTGCCGGGGCTCGTCGTGTTCCGCCCGGCCGACAGCCGCGAGACCGCCGCGGGATGGGTCGCCGCGATGACCGGCGACCGCCCGGTCGCGCTCGTTCTCACCCGGCAGGACCTGCCGCTCTACGAAAACAGCGGGAAGGACGCGCTCAAGGGCGGCTACGTGCTCTCCGACTGCGAGGGCGCGCCGGATGCGATCCTGATGGCTTCCGGCTCCGAGGTCGAACAGTGCGTCGGCGCGCAGGCGATTTTGAAGGCCGAGGGGATCAACGCGCGCGTCGTGTCGATGCCGTCGTTCGAGCTGTTCGACGCCCAGAGCGCCGAGTATAAGGAGTCCGTGCTCCCGTCCGCCGTCCGCGCGCGCGTCGCCGTCGAGGCCGCCGCGACGTTCGGCTGGCACAAGTACGTCGGGCTCGACGGCGCGGTCGTCGGCCTGGACCGCTTCGGCGCGTCCGCGCCGTACAAGGTGCTCTTCGAGGCGTTCGGGTTTACGTCCGAGAACGTCGCCGAGGCCGCGAGGAAGCTCGTCAAGTAAATCCCGCGACAGGCGGCATGGCCGGCGCAGGCCATGCCGTCTGTCATCCGAGGTAGCGATATGTTCATGAGGGGAGCTCCCTGCTTTATCCGCGTCGACGAAGCGGAAGGCTTTGTGTTTTCGACCGGCATGGATTTCAAGGCGTTCGCGGCCGCCATGCTCAACCAACAGAGCGGCATCTTGATCCTGAAGGGCTGTCCGCAGGAGGCGATGTACGACGCGCGCAGCAATTTCGCATACATACCGCCCGAGGGCGTGGCCGCACTCGCGCGGGAATGGGTATACGGCTATGGGGATTTCTGCTGGGTCGACGTTCCGGAAGGCGAGGGCATAAGGAAACTGACCGACGCGGAGATCGCCGCGCTGCTGTTCGCCGCGCACATGAAGCGCCCGCTCGAAGGCCCCTTCCTCCGCTCGATCGGCAACGAATACCTGTATCTCGCGCACGACGACGACTATTGGGCGAAGGTCTACATGCGCGATGTCCGCGCGTACAGGCGGGCGCTTGCGTGGAAGATACGGGAACACTTTCTCGGCGGGAAGAGGGGCCTCGCGCCGATCCCGGAGGAGATGCTCGACGCCGTCTTCGAGTACAGCAAGGGTGGCGCCGTGCTCGATTTTGAAATGGGAACGGTGTCGTCGGAGTACACGGGCATACGAATCCTGCCCATGCGGGATGTCGACCTTTGGGAGGAGGCCATTCACAGCGAGATGGACCGGCAGAGGGGCAATTCGGAAATCGGCAAGTGGCTGGAATACCGCGCGAAATCGAAGAAATGGTCCTTCCGATGAAAAGACGGACGACCGGCAACGCCGGTCGTCCGCCGCCTTTTGCGCCCTTTAGAACAGCCCGGTTATCCTTCCCTCTTTGTCGACGTCGATCTGCTCCGCCGCGGGCACCCTCGGGAGGCCCGGCATCGTCATGATGTCGCCGGTCAGCGCGACGACGAAGCCCGCGCCGGCGGACACCTTGAGGTTCCGCACGGTCACGGTAAACCCCTCCGGAGCGCCGAGGAATTTCGGGTCGTCGGTGAAGCTGTACTGCGTCTTGGCCACGCAGACCGGGAGATTGCCGAAGCCCAGCTCCGCGAGCTGTTTGGCGACCTTTTTCGCCGCGGGCAGCAATTCTACGCCCGCGCCGCCGTAGACGCGCCGGGCGATCGCGTTCAGCTTCTGCTCGATCGAGAGCTCGCTCTCGTAGCAGAACGAGAACCCGCGCTCCTCCTCGCAGAGCCGCACGACCTCCTCGGCGAGCTTGACGCCGCCCGCGCCGCCCTTCGCCCAGACCTCGGAGAGCGCGACGTTGACGCCGAGCCCGCGGCATTTCTCTTCGACCAGCGCGAGCTCCGCCCCGGTGTCGTCCGGAAAGCGGTTGATCGCGACGACGCACGGGAGGCGGAATACCTCGGTGATGTTCCTGACGTGCCGGAGCAGGTTCGGCAGACCCTTCTCGAGCGCGGCGAGGTCCTCGCGCTTCAGGTCGTCCTTCGAGAGCCCGCCGTGCAGCTTCAGCGCGCGCACCGTCGCGACGACGACGACCGCGGACGGCTTCAATCCCGCGATGCGGCACTTGATGTCGATGAACTTCTCCGCGCCGAGGTCGGCGCCGAAGCCCGCCTCGGTGACGGCGTAGTCGCCGAGTTTTAATGCCATCTTCGTCGCGAGCACCGAGTTGCAGCCGTGCGCGATGTTCGCAAACGGCCCCCCGTGGATCAGCGCCGGCGTGTGCTCGAGCGTCTGCACGAGGTTCGGCTTCAGCGCGTCCTTGAGAAGCGCCGCCATCGCGCCCGCGGCCCTGAGGTCGCCGGCGGTCACGGGCTTTTCGTCGTAGGTGTAGCCGACGATGATCTTCGAAAGCCTGTCCTTCAAATCCTCGATGCCGCTCGAAAGGCACAATACCGCCATGACTTCGCTGGCGACCGTGATGTCGTACCCGTCCTCGCGCGGCGTGCCGTTGATGCGCCCGCCGAGGCCGTCGACGACGAAGCGAAGCTGGCGGTCGTTCATGTCGACGCAGCGCCGCCAGGTGATCCTGCGCGGGTCCAAGTTGAGCGCGTTGCCCTGGTAGATGTGGTTGTCCAGCAGAGCCGCCAACAGGTTGTTCGCCGCGCCGACCGCGTGGAAGTCGCCGGTGAAGTGCAGGTTGATGTCCTCCATCGGCACGACCTGCGCGTAGCCGCCGCCCGCCGCGCCGCCCTTGACGCCGAACACCGGCCCCAGCGACGGCTCGCGAAGCGCCACGACGCTGTTCCTGCCGATGTGCCGAAGCGCGTCGGCGAGCCCGACCGTCGTCGTCGTCTTCCCCTCGCCCGCGGGCGTCGGCGTGATCGCCGTCACGAGCACGAGCTTGCCGTCCGCGCGAGGGGAATCCGAGAGCAGCTTCGGATCGATTTTCGCCTTGTGCCGCCCGTACTGCTCGAGGTATTCCTCCCCGATGCCGGCCCTTTCCGCGACTGTTCGGATGTCCGTGAGTTCGGTCGATTGGGCGATCTGGATGTCCGTCAGCATAGATGGCTTCCCTCCATACCTCAATTCTTGGGTTCGCGCCTGCGGCTCATGCGCCGGTAGGCCAGAAATCCGGCGGCGCTCAGCGCGGCCGCCGCCAAAAACACGATGCCTGCGAACCAGTACTGCTGCATGCCCAGCGCGTTTCCGAACACCGTCGAGGTCAGAACCGACGGGACGCGCGCCGCGCCGGTGATCACAAGCCACGTCCGAAGCCGCATGCCCGTCAGCGGGATGAAGTAGCTCAAGAGGTCCTTCGGCGTGCCCGGGATCAGGAACACGAGGAACGTGAGCAGGTTCAGCCGCTTCGTGTTCTTCAAAAACCGCGCCTCGAGGATTCTCTCGCGCGGGAAGAACACCTCGACGAGCCGGACCCCGAACCGACGCACGAACTGGAACACGAGCGCGCTGCCGAGCACGATGCCGGTAAGCGAGAGTATCGTCCCCTCGAGTGCGCCGAACGCGTAGCCCGCGCCGATCTCGAGCGGCTCGCCCGGGATCAGCGCGACGACCACCTGCAAGACGACCATGCCGACGAACAGCGCGCGGCCCCAGAGCCCGGACGAATCGACCCACGCGCGGAACGCCTCCGGCTCGGACACGAATTGCAGCATCGGCCTCCCGATGAAGTACCCGACGGCCCCCAGAAACAGCAAAAACGCCGCGATCGCCGCGATGCCCAGCGCCCTCTTGTGCGCCTCGGTGAACGGCCGGCGCGCTCCCTTTTCCTGCATTCTCACGACTCCCTTGAATTGTAGTATACCACATTTTTCCCCTCAAGTAAACGCAAAAACGCAGAGGCTTTCGCCCCTGCGCGTGTTTTGGCTATTTGGCGATCCTGTGGCAGGCGACCCGGTGCCCACCTCCCAAGTCTATGAGCTCCGGCCGCCGCCCCTTGCACACGGGCATCGATACCCGGCAGCGCGACAGGAACGGGCAGCCCGGCGGCGGGTCGATCGGCGTGGGCACGTCGCCCTCGAGCACGATGTGCGCGCCCTGCCGGTCGGGGTCGGGGATCGGCACGGCCGAGAGCAGCGCGACGGTGTAGGGATGCTGCATGTGTTTGAACAGCTCGTCCGTCGGCGCGATCTCGACGATCTGGCCCAAATACATGACCGCGACCTCGTGCGATATGTGCCGGACCATCGACAGGTCGTGCGACACGAACAGGTACGTGAGCCCGAGCGACTGCTGGAGTTCCTCGAGCATGTTGACGACCTGCGCCTGGATCGACACGTCGAGCGCCGAGATCGGCTCGTCGCAGACGATGAAGTCCGGGTTCGTCGAAAGCGCGCGCGCGATGCCGATGCGCTGGCGCTGGCCGCCGGAGAACTCGTGCGGGTAGCGGCTCAGGTGGTCGTCCTTGAGCCCGACGCGCTCGATCAATTCCCGCGCGCGCTCGATCCGCTCGCGGTCGGAGCTGCAAAGGCCCTGCACGCACATGGGCTCGGTCACGATGCTGCCGACCGTCATCCGCGGGTTCAAGGACGCGTACGGGTCCTGAAAGATCATCTGCATCCGGCGGCGGTAGGGGAGGAGCTGGTCGCCCTCGAGCTTGGCGATGTCCGCGCCCTCGAACAATATCTCGCCGGCGGTCGGCTTATAGAGCCGAACGATCGCGCGCCCGGCGGTCTCCCCGCGGCGGA
>MWAC01000021.1 GCA_002068815.1 Firmicutes bacterium ADurb.Bin467
GCGCGAGCGCGGCGACGCTGTTGCCGGACGGCATCGCGCCGTCGAACACCTCCTTCGGGCGGGCGATCAGCGACTGCGACGCGGTCATGAAATAGCCGCCGTCCGCGTCCGAAAACAGTGCGTGCATCCGCTCCGCCAGCCGCTTCGCCATCAGCAGGCTCTCCGGAGCGAGCCGCGCGCGGCAGTGCTCGAGGAGCCCCCACGCGAGGAACGCGTAGTCCTCGAGCGTGCCCTCGATGCCTGCCTCGCCGCCGCGATAGCGCGCGAGCAGCGTGCCGCCCTCGGTCAGCATCGTGCGCGACAGGAATTCGACGCACCGGTCCGCCGCCTCGAGGTAGTCGTCCCTCTCGAGCGCCACGCCCGCGCGGCAGAGCGCCGCGACCATCAGCCCGTTCCACCCGGTCAGCACCTTGTCGTCCTTGTGGAGCGCATGCCGCTTTGAGCGGTACGAGAGCAGCGCCGCACGCTCGCGCTTGAAAGCCTCCGCCGCTTCCTTCCAGTTCGGGTCCTTCAGCAGGTTCGGGATGCTCTTCCCCTCGAAGTTGCCGCGCGCGGAGATGTCGTAGCGCGCGCAGAACGCCTCGCCCGCGCTTTTCCCGAGCACGCCGGCGACCTCGTCGGGCGTGAAGACGTAGAACTTCCCCTCCTCGCCGCCGCTGTCTGCGTCCTGCGCGCTGTAAAATCCGCCGCTTTCGTCGGCCATCTCCCGGAGCGCATAATCCAGTATCCCCTCGGCCGCGCGCGCGAAGACCGGCTCGCCGAGCGCCGCGTGCGCCTCGGCGTACGCGATCGCCAGCAGCGCGTTGTCGTAGAGCATCTTCTCGAAGTGCGGGACGAGCCACTTCGCGTCGGTCGAGTAGCGCGCAAAGCCGCCGCCGAGGTGGTCGTGTATGCCGCCGCGGTACATCTGTGAGAGCGCCGTCCGCACCGCCTCGAGCATCGCCCGGTCGCCCGCCGACTGCCCCTGCATAAGCAGAAACAGCAGTTTGTGCGGCATCGGGAACAGCGGCGCGGACTCGCCTTGCGCGTAGCCCGCGAGCATCTCCCTCGCGGCGGCGGCGAGAAACGCCTCGTCGAGCGGCGCCTTCGAGGGCTCGGCGGGCTGCGCGCGGCGGATGTGCTCGGTGATCTCGCGGCCGCGGGCGAGCAGGTCCTCGCGGTTCTCGTCCCAGAGCATCCGTACGCCCTTGAGAAGCTCGGTCAGCCCCAGCCGGCCGTTCCGCGCCTCCTTGGGCAGATACGTCGTCACGTAGAACGGCTGCTGCTCCGGCGTCAGAAGCGCCGTCAGCGGCCAGCCGCCGGAGCCGTTCGTCGCAATGCAGGCGTTCATATAGACCTGATCGACGTCCGGCCGCTCCTCGCGGTCGACCTTGACGCACACGAAGTCTGCGTTCAGGATTTCGGCGATTTCCTCGCTCTCGAACGACTCGTGCGCCATCACGTGGCACCAGTGGCAGGTCGAGTAGCCGATGCTCAAAAACACCGGCTTGTCCTCTTCCTTCGCGTGCGCGAACGCCTCGTCGCCCCAGGGGAGCCAGTCCACCGGGTTGTCCGCGTGCTGCAGAAGATACGGCGATTTCTCGCGGCTCAATGCGTTCATGTTTCATCCTCCCCGTCGGGCAGATTTCGCTGCGCCGGCCCGTCCAGAAGCGTCCCGTCGATGTCGAAGCGCGAGCCGTGGCAGGGGCAGTCCCAGCTCAGGTCGTCCGGGTTCCAGCCGAGGATGCAGCCCAGGTGCGGACAGGAGAGCGACACGAGGTGGATTCCGCCCCGCTCGTCCCGGTACGCGCCGAGCTTCTGGCCCTCGTACTCGACGGTGCCCGCCTCGCCCGGCCGGATGTCCTCGAGCATGTCCTTCGGCGGCATGATATATTTCGCGAAACCCTTGACGGTTTCCTTCACGTCGTCGGCCAATCCGTCAAATCCGTGCACGGGCGACCGCTGCGGCGAGAACACGTCGGCGGCCTCGTTCGAGACGCCCATGATCCGGTCGGTCAAAAGCATCGCGGCGACCATCGACGACGACATCCCCCACTTGCCGAACCCCGTCGCGACGAAGAGGTGCTCCGTCGAGCCGCCGTACTTGCCGATGTAGGGGATGTGGTCCTGCGGCATGCAGTCCTGCGACGTCCACGCGCAGATTTCCCGCGCGTCCGGGTAGCATTCCTTCGCCTTCCTGCGCAGCTCGGAAAACTGGTTCCCGGGGTTCTTCCCCGTGCGCCAGCTCCCGGAGCCGACGAGCAGCGCGCCCCTCTGCGGCCGGAACGACAGCCCGCCGTCCGCCTCGTCGATGTACATGCCCCTGATCTCCGACGCGCCCTCGAGCGTCATGACCGCGCTGCGCTCCTGATGCATCCGGAGGAAGTAATAGCCCGGCGCATTGATGAACGGGAAGTGCGTCGCGACGACGATGTCCCGCGCGCGGACGCTGCCCGCGTCGGTGCGCGCGACGCCGTCCTCGATCGTCCGCACGCGGCTGTGCTCGTAGATTTCGAGCTTCTCCGCGAGCGCGCGCAGGTATTTCAGCGGGTGGAAGTGCGCCTGCCCGGAGAGACCGACCGCGCCCGCGACCGGGAACGGCAGCTCGGTCTTTTCCACGAGCTTCGCGTCGAGCCCCGCCGCGCGCATGGCCTCGAACTCGGCCTCGAGCAGTTCCCCGCCCTCCCGCGCGAACACGAAGTTGTCCGCGCGCGCAAAA
This sequence comes from Firmicutes bacterium ADurb.Bin467, assembly GCA_002068815.1. GTDB lineage: Bacteria > Bacillota > Clostridia > Christensenellales > Aristaeellaceae > Pullichristensenella. The sequence continues at coordinate 2,699 of MWAC01000021.1, forward strand.
TCGCAGTCGATCTTCTCGCGCGATATGATCTCGGCGTACTCCTCGACCGCGTTTTGGTTCGCGCGCGCGTAGATTTCCGCCGTCCGCGCGTCGAACGACCTCGTCAAAAGGTCGTAGATCAGCCCGTGCTGCGCGGTGATCTTGCCCGTCGTACGCGACGTCGCGCCGGTGCCGACCCGCTCCGCCTCCAGCACGACGACCTTCAGCCCCGCGCGCTGCATTCGGTAGGCGCAGTTGACGCCCGCGATGCCCGCGCCGACGACGAGCACATCCGCCTCGATGTCCCCCCGAAGCGCGTCGCGGCCCGGCATATCGAATCCCTTTTCCCAAATTGACTGCATATTCCCTCCATGCGCCCGTCGCCCGCTTTCGCGGCGTTTTTAGTCGTAGTATGCGCCGCGCGGCGGTTTGCATGCAGTGCTCGACATGTCCTGACGCGCCTCCTGCACGTTCAACAGAATCGCCGCAGAAGATGGTCGAAATCTTAATCCTCGCGATCTGTTTTTTGGAAACGAATGTGGTATAATTAAGCTAGCCAAATTTTGAGATTGGAGAGAGCGATCGATATGACGAAGAACAAAAAGCTTCTTGATTGGGTCCGGGAAATGCAGAAGATGTGCCGGCCGGACAGCGTCTACTGGTGCGACGGCTCCGAGGAGGAGTACCAGAGGCTTCTGAAGGAGATGGTCGATTCGGGCGCGGCGATCCCGCTGAATCCCGAAAAGCGCCCGGGCTGTTACCTGTTCCGCAGCGACCCCTCCGACGTCGCGCGCGTCGAGGACCGCACGTTCATCGCGTCGAAGAAGAAGGAGGACGCCGGCCTCACGAACAACTGGATCGACCCGGTCGAACTCAAGAAGACGATGACGGAGCTCTACACCGGCAGCATGAAGGGCCGCACGATGTACGTGATTCCGTTCTCGATGGGCCCGATCGGTTCGCCGATTTCGAAGATCGGCGTCGAGATCACCGACAGCGCCTACGTCGTCGTCAACATGCGCATCATGACGAGGATCGGCAACGAAGTGCTCAACGTCCTCGGCGACGACGGCGAGTTCGTGCCGTGCCTGCACTCCGTCGGCGCGCCGCTCGAGGAGGGCCAGGAGGACGCCAAGTGGCCCTGCGCGCCGATCGAGAAGAAATATATCAGCCACTTCCCCGAGGAGCGGACGATCTGGTCCTACGGCTCCGGCTACGGCGGAAACGCGCTGCTCGGCAAGAAGTGCTTCGCGCTTCGCATCGCGTCCGTGCAGGCGCGCGACGAGGGCTGGCTCGCCGAGCACATGCTGATACTGCGCCTGACCGACCCGAAGGGCAACGTCAAGTACATCACCGGCGCGTTCCCGAGCGCCTGCGGAAAGACCAACCTCGCGATGCTGATCCCGACGATCCCCGGCTGGAAGGTCGAGACGGTCGGCGACGATATCGCCTGGATGAAGTTCGGCAAGGACGGAAGGCTCTACGCGATCAACCCCGAGGCGGGCTTCTTCGGCGTGGCTCCCGGCACGTCCAACGACTCGAACCCGAACGCCATGCACACCATCGCCAAGAACACGATCTTCACGAACGTCGCGCTGACCGACGACGGCGACGTGTGGTGGGAAGGCATGACCGCCGACCCGCCGGCGCACCTGATCGAC
>MWAC01000022.1 GCA_002068815.1 Firmicutes bacterium ADurb.Bin467
CAGGGCCCGGCGGGCTTCGGCCAGCACACGAAGATGGCGAACCAGATTGCGATCGCGGGCGCGCTCGCCGGCGCGTGCGAGGCGATCGCCTACGGCCGCGCGGCGGGGCTCGACTTGAACCAGATGCTCGCGACGATCGGCGCCGGCGCCGCGGGCTCGTGGCAGATGCAGTACAACGCGCCGAAGATCGTCGCGGAGGACTTTTCCCCGGGCTTCTTCATCAAGCACTTCGTCAAGGACATGTCGCTCGCCGACGCCGAGGCGCGCGAGCGCGACGTCCCGCTGCCGGTGCTCGAAAAGGTGCTCGCGCTGATGCGCGGACTCGATGAAAAGGGCTACGGCGAGGAGGGCACGCAGGCGCTGATCCGATCGTACCTTTAAATTGCAACGGGGAGGGTTTTCGCCCTCCCCGTCGTGTTATCCTTCCAGCAGCGCCTTCATGTGCCGCTCGATGTGCGTGGCGACGAGCGCGTCGAGCGCGTCCGCATCCCTTCGCCACGCCGCGTACAGCCGCTCGCGCAGGCGCGGCTCGTTCAGGATCAGACCGTAGGTGATGTGGATCAGCTGGCGCGCGTCGTTTTGCTCAAACAGCTTCGGGAGCTGCGCGTCCGAGAGGTCGGAGAGGTCGGGGACCTTCGCAAGGTCGGTCGTCACGTGGTAGTACTTCCGCGCCTCCGGGAACGACTTCAGCGCGAACGCGTGCACCTCGCGGTAGAGTTTGGGGTCGCGCTCCGCGATCAAAAGCACCGCCTGCAGCCAGTTCGTGCCCGCGGTCTTTACGTGGAAGCGCCCGCGCGTCTCTTTGCCGATTAACGGGAACACCGAGAACTTGTCCGAGCCGGAGTGGATGCTCAATTTATAGCCGAACCGGCGCGCGATCGCCGCGTGCGCCTTCAGCTCCTCTTCGAATTGGCTCAGGTCGCCGATGTAGTCGATCCCCTTCTGGAACTCGCCGCAGAACCGCGGCGCGACGCTCGCGGCATGGACGCCGAGCCGGTCGAGCTCGCTCGCGACGAAGAAGTGCTCCGCGGGCGTCGTCGGCGTCGCCGTCTCGTCGATCGACATCTCGAAGTCCGCTCTGTCGCCGGAGGGCGAGGCGATCTTCTCGTGGTAGATTCGGGCGGCGAAGCGCACCGCGTCCGCGTAGACCAGTGCCGTCTTCCTGAACGCGCGCTCGTCAAACGACACGCGCACGCCCTCGCCGACCTCGAACGTCCGGTCGAGGTACAGCTTCTCGAGCTCCGGCTCCGGCTCGTAGAGCGCGGCGCAGTTCTCGTCGGTCACGCCGGATCGGATGTGCTCGGAGCAGTCGAGCGTGATCATCGTGTAGCCGCAATTGAGCGCGTAGTCTACCTCCTTGGGCGTCTTTAGATGGTCGCCGTCCGCGCCGAAGCCCTCCGTGAAGCCCTCGCGGAACACGGAGAAGCTCGCCGCGTCGAGCACGTCGTCGAACGTGCGGTTCGTCAGCGTCAATTCGCGAATCGACTGCTGCGCGAACACCGGGGAGACGCCCGGGAACGCCCGGAACGCCCGGATGTGGCCCGGGGTCGCGATGCCGAGCCGGTCGCCGACGCCCAGGGTCCTTTCGCGGGTCAGCACGCGAACAGGCGCGGTGAACGCAAACGCGGCCCGGAGCGCGACGGCGTTCTCGTGCGTCAGCTCGCACTCGAGCCGGTCGCCGACCGCCTTCCCGGCGAAGCCGAGCGTTTTGTCCGTCGCAATCAGCGCGTCGCGGTCGCCCAAGTTCGCCATCATCACCGAGCCGTTTGCCGTCTCGCGGACCGAATCCGGATAGATTCCCTTCATATGCGTTCCTCCCCCGCGGCTACCAGCGCGCGGTCAGGTCGTAGAGCTCGACATAGCGCCGATAGTATTCGGCGTATTTTTTCCGGTAGTCCGGGCGCGGAGCGATTTCCGCCGCCCCCTCGATGTCGCGTGAAAATGCGCGGATGTCCGGGAACCCGCCGGCGGCGTGCATCGCGAGCACCGCCGCGCCGACCGACGAGGCGTTCAGGTTCTTCACGCAGCGTATGCGCGTGCCGAAGATGTCGGCCATCATCTGCGTCCACAGCCGGGAGTTCAGGATGCCGCCGGAGGCGTATATTTCCTTGGGCTCGCCGACCTCCCGGAGCAGCACCTCGTAGCACTGGAACAGGTTGAACAAAATGCCCGCCTGCAGCGCCCGGTACATGTCGCGCGCGGTGTGGCTCGGGCGGATGTACTCGAAGCCGCCGCGCCGGTCGTCGCGCCAGCCGGGGTTGCGCTCGCCGAACAGGAACGGCAGGAACACCGGCATGTCGTTTGTAAGCTCCTCGCCCGCGTCCAACTCGGCAAAGCTCATGCGGCCGCCCATGAAGGTGTCGCGGAACCAGTCGATGCAGTTGCACGCGCCGGAGATCGCCGCGCCGCTCATGAAGTCCGCGACGCCGAAGTAGCTCCATATCTGCCGGCCCTCCGGGAGCACCGGGCGCGCGGTCGTCAGCCGGATCGCGCCGCTGGTGCCGACCGAGAGCGTCATCCGCCCGACGACCGCCGCGCAGCTCGCGATCTGGTTCAGCGCGCCGTCCGCGTGCGACGGGACGACGGGGATGCCGGAAGAAACGCCGAGCAGCTTCGCGCCCTCCTCGGAGAGCGGCGCGGTGTCCTTGTATGTCCCGAGCCTTCCGAGCTGCGCGGGCTTCACGCCGACGTAGTCCGTCGCGAAGTCGTCGTATTGCAGCGTGTGGACGTTCAAAAACCCGGAGCCGTTCATGATGTTCAAGGTCTCCAGGAACTCGCCCGTCAGCCGGAAGAAGTTGTACCCGCCCTGCGAGGGCAGCAGCTTGCCCTCGAGGTTCAGGCCGTTTTCGACGAGGTATTTGAGCGCGTGGCGGGGGTAGGTCACGTGCGGCATGCAGCCGGTGCGCTTATAGAGCTCCCCGGCGAGCGAGACATCCGCGCGGACCCTGCGGCAGTGGTCGCTCGGCGCGAGGTAGTTCCAGAGGTAGGTGCTGCCGACCGGGCGCATATGTTCGTCGCAGAGCGCGACGCTGTGCCAGACGCTCGAGAGCGCGACGGCCTCGACGTCCTTGCCCGCGGCGACGCGGCGCCCCATCTCCATCGTGCGGCGGAACACCTCCTCGGTGCCGGTCGCGCCGTCCTTCGAAAACGAGGGGTCGTAGGGGCTGGATTCCATCGCGACGACGCCCCTCTCCGAATCGTAGAGGAGCGCCTTCGCGGAACTGGTGCTGGACTCAAGCGCGAGTACGAGCATGGGGATACCCTCCGTCAGCCGAGGTATTTTTGAAGCGTTTTGCGGACCGCGCCGGGGCCTGCGACCAATTCGGAAAAGTACCGTTCGACCAGCTCGCCCAAGCCCGCCTCGTAGAGGTCGACGCCGAATATGCGGCTGTTTGAGAAGATCGGGCGCAATTTGTCCTCGAACGGCCCCCTGTCGCCGAGCCGGATGCCGGACAGCGCGTCCTTCATCCTGTCCAGCATCGGATCGTCGCTGAGCGCAAACGCGTTGCCGTTGTCGTCGACGCCCATCACGTACCGGAGCCACCCGGCGAACACGAGCGGTATGATCTTCAAATCCTCGACGGACAGGTCGGGGCGCTTCAGGTACGCCTTGATCGTCTCGCCGAAGCGTATCGCGAGCTTCTGCGAGGTGTCGGTCGCGATGCGCTGCGGCGTGTCCGGCATGAACACGTTCGGGATGCGCACGTTGACGACGGTGTCGATGAACTCCTTCGGGTCGAGCACGCCCGGGTCGACGACGACCGGCAGGCCCTCCCGGTAGCCGATGACCTCGACGAGCTTCCTGAGCTCCCTGTCCTTCATCTCGTCCGAGATCAGCGTGTAGCCTAACAGGCAGCCGAACACCGCGAGCGCCGTGTGCAGCGGGTTTAAGCACGTGCAGACCTTCATGCGCTCGACCTTGTCGACGGTCTCGCGCTCGGTGAACAGCACGCCGCGCGCGGTCTCGATGTTCGGGCGGCCGTTCGGGAACCAGTCCTCGACGACGAGATACTGCGTCTCTTCCGCGTTGACGAACGGCGCGACGAACGTGCCCTTCGAGGTTTTCACCGATTCCGTGTCCTCGAAGCCGTCCTTCTTGAGCATCGCGATCACCTTGTCGTCCGGGCGCGGCGTGATCTTGTCGATCATGCTCCACGGGAAGCCGACCTTCTCGCGGTTCTCGACGTACTCGGCAAACGCGGGTTCCGCGAGATCGCGCCTCGCCCACTCCGCGGCGAACGCGTGCACGGCGTCGTGAAGGCGGGTGCCGTTGTGCGAGCAGTTGTCCATGCTGACGAGCGAGATCGGGAGTTCTCCGGCCTTGAACCGCGCGTACATAAGCGCCGCGACCTTGCCGATGTAGCTCCCGACGCGCGCGGGGCCCGCCGCGAAGTCCGCCTCGACAAACGGGAACACCTCGCCGTCGGCGGACTTGATGTTGTAGCCCTTCTCGGTGATCGTGAAGCTCGCGATTTTGAGCGACGGGTTTTCGAAGATCGAGACGAGCCGCTTCCAGTCCTCGGACGCGGGGTCCATCTTCAGCGATTCCACGACGCTCCCGACGACGGTCTTTAAGATCGACCCCTCGGACTTCAGCGTGACCGACAGGCACAGGTTGTCAAACGGCCTGTACGCCTTGTCGATGATCTCGTAGTCGTAGCCCTCGGCGACGACGATGCCCTTTTTCTCCTTGCCCTCGTTGAGCATCTGCTGCTGCACCTCGGCGATGAACGCGCGGAAGATGTTGCCCGCGCCGAAGTGCACCCACTCGGGCGAACCGTGCGTCTCGCGCGCGACCTGGTCGATGTCGAACGCGGGCAGCGTGTAGCCCTTGTCGAGCCACTGGGCGCGGTTGTTGAGGATTTCTTTTTTCAAAAGTTTCATGATGTCACCTCATACCGTGTACGTCGACGCGGCGGTCGTCCCGCCCTCGCCGGTCCAGTTCGTGTGGAAGAACTCGCCGCGCGGTTTGTCGACGCGCTCGTAGGTGTGCGCGCCGAAGTAGTCGCGCTGCGCCTGCAGAAGGTCGGCCGGGAGGCGCTCCGCGCGGTAGCCGTCGAAATACGAAAGCGCGGAGAACATGGCCGGCGCGGGGATGCCGTTCGCCGCGGCCGCGACCGCGACGCTGCGCAGCCCGCCCTGGCACGCCTCGAGCTTTCCGGCGAAGTACGGGTCGATCAGCAGGTTGTGAAGCGCCGGGTCGCGGTCGAACGCCTCCTTGATCCTGCCCAAGAAGGCGCTGCGGATGATGCAGCCGCCGCGCCACAAAAGCGCGATGCCGCCGTAGTTGAGCTCCCACCCGTGCGTCGCCGCCGCCGCGCGCAAAAGCGCGTATCCCTGCGCGTAGGAGGTCAGCTTCGCCGCGTACAGCGCGCGCTCGAGGTCGTTCAAAAACGCCTCGCGGTCGCCGGCGAACGCCGGGGAGGGCCCCTTGAGCACGGCCGACGCGCGGACGCGCTCGTCCTTGATCGCCGACAGGCAGCGCGCGAACACGGCCTCGCCGATGAGCGTCAGCGGCACGCCCTCGTTCAGCGCCTCGACGACCGCCCACTTGCCGGTGCCCTTCTGCCCGGCGGTGTCGAGTATCCTGTCGATCAGCGGCGTTCCGTCCTCGTCCTTTGTCTTTAAAATCCTCGCGGTGATCTCGATCAGATAGCTGTCGAGCTCGCCCCCGTTCCATTGTTCGAACGTCTCGCCGATCTCGTCCGGGTGCATATGGAGCAGCGCGCGCATGATCTGGTACGCCTCGCCGATCAGCTGCATGTCGCCGTACTCGATGCCGTTGTGCACCATCTTCACGAAGTGGCCGGCGCCGTCCGCCCCGACCCAGTCGCAGCAGGGCACGCCGTCGACGTTCGCGGCGATCGCCTGCAGAAGCGGCTTCAGGCGCGGCCACGCGGCGGCCGATCCGCCGGGCATCAGGCTCGGGCCGTTCAGCGCGCCCTCCTCGCCGCCGGACACGCCGCAGCCGACGAAGTTGAACCCCTTCTCCTCGACGTACTTCGCGCGGCGGATGGTGTCGCGGAAGTTCGAGTTTCCGCCGTCGATGACGATATCGCCGGGCGACAGAAGCGGCAGAAGCCCCTCGAGCATCTCGTCGACCGGGCTTCCGGCGCGGATCATCAGCATGATCCTGCGCGGCGGGGCGAGGCTTTGGACGAACTCCGGAAGCGACTCCGCGCCCAGGAGGTCGAGCCCGCTCCCGCGGCCCGAAAGAAACGCGCGCACCTTCGCGGGGTTTCGGTTGTAGACGGCCACGCGGAAGCCCTTGTTCAGAAGATTCAGCGCCAGATTTTCCCCCATCACGGCCAGGCCGATGATGCCGATATCCGCCTTGTCCAAAGCACGTCCCCCATTTCGGTCTAATATATCACACAATACATACTATAAGCCGCCCGCGGGGAAAAGTCAATCCCCGCGGCGGATTCTTCGGAATATCTTCCCGGTCAGAAATCGAAGGTATCCGGGTCGGGGCCGGTGTGGAGGCCGCGGTTGAGCGCGTCGATCGCCGCCATGTCCTCCGGGGAAAGCTCGAAGTCGAACACCCTCGCGTTGTCGACGATGCGCTCGCGGTGCTGGGACTTCGGCAGCACGATGATGCCGCTCTGCAGGCTCCAGCGGATCAGGACCTGCGCCTCGGTGCGGCCGTGCTTCTTCGCGATTTCGGCGATCGCGGGGGCCTCGCGCAGCCCGCCGTCGCTGCCGCCGAGCGGGCGCCACGCCTCGATCTCGACGCCGAGCGAACGGCAGTATTCGACGAGCGGCTTCTGCGTCAAAAACGGGTGCAGCTCGATCTGGTTGACGGCGGGCACGACCTTCGCGATCTTCAGCAATTTCTCCATGTGGTGCCTGTGGAAGTTGCTGACGCCGATCGCGCGTATGCGGCCCTCGCGGTAGAGCTCCTCCATGATCGGCCAGCTCCTCTCGAAGCCCTCGACCGGCCAGTGGACCAGATACAGGTCTACGTAGTCGGTGCCGAGCTTTTCGAGGCTCTCCTCGAACGCCTCGAGCGCCCGGTCCTTGCGCATGTCGTCGTTCCAGAGCTTCGTCGTGAGGAATATGTCCTCGCGCTTCACGCCGGAATCGCGCATGCCGCGGCCGACGCCGCGCTCGTTTCCGTAGACCGCGGCGGTGTCGATGTGCCGGTAGCCGGCCTCGAGCGCCCAGCGCACGCAGTCGGCGGTCCTCTCGTCCTCGACCTGGAACACGCCCAGCGCGAGCCGCGGAATTTCGACGCCGTTGTTCAGGCGGATCGTGGATCGGATGTCCATAGTTGTGCCTCCTCATCAATTGTCCTGTATTCCCATTATATTGGATGCCCGTCCCTTTTGCAAGGGATTAACGGTCGCTTCCCTTGCGGTTTTCACGCGGGCATGTTACACTTGTCGGAGTATTATTGCCCAAAGGAGGGCTTTTCGATGGGCGACCGGTTCCTGTTTGTGCGCACGGACGCCGACGGCGCGGAGCTCAAGATGCGCGTCGAGCGCGAGCTCCTCGCCTCCCGGCCGGACGTGGAGCTCAGAGGCGCGAGCTGCCGGACGGACGACGAGGTGATCGAGGCCGCGCGCGACGCGGACGTATTGCTGACGAACGAGTCGTTTATCACGCGCGGCGTGCTCTCGTCGCTTCCGAAGCTGCGCGCGGTCGTGCGCTACGGCATCGGCTACGACCGCGTCGACCTCGAGGCGGCGACCGAGTTGGGCATTCTGATCGTCAACGTGCCGGACTTCTGCCAGACCGAGATCGCGAACCACGTGATGACGTTCATCCTCGCGTGGAACAAGCGGCTGATCGCGCTGAACGCGGGCGTCAGGGCCGGCGACTGGGTCGGGATACGCCGGACGATCAACTCGCGCATGGGCCCGACCGCGGGGCAATTGCTCGGCATCTTCGGCTTCGGGAACACCGGGCGCATGGTCGCGAAAAAGGCGCTCGCGCTCGGCATGGAGGTCGCGGCGTTCTCAGAGCACCTGACGCAGGCCGACCTCGGCATGGGCGTCAGGCGCATGGAGCGCGACGAAATGCTTCGAAGCTGCGACTTCCTGTCGGTCAACTGCGCCTTGAACGCGGAGACATACCGCGCGCTCGGCGCGAGGGAATTCGCGATGATGAAGGACTCGGCGGTCGTCATCAACACCGCCCGCGGCGCGGTGCTCGACGAGGAAGCGTTGATCGGGGCGCTCCGATCCGGCAAGATCGCCGGCGCGTGCCTCGACGTGCTCGAAAAGGAGCCGCCGGAGCCGGACAACCCGCTGCTTGCGATGGAGAACGTGCTCCTCACGCCGCACGTGGCGTTCTATTCGTCCGCGAGCGTCAAAAAGCTCGCGGAGTCGGTCGTCCGCGAGGCATTGCTGTGCATCACGCCCGGGCAGAGGCCGGTCAACGTCGTCAACAAACAAGTGCTCGAACGGCCGAACCGCCTCACTTAAAAGACCTGCCCCGGGCCGTCCGGGGCAGGTCTTTTTACGCTGATTCCGTCGCTGATAAGCTCGATGGTTCCGTTCCGGGTCAGCAGCACCTCCGCGCCGGCAATTTGCAGCGCGGTCACGACCCGCTCGTCCTCGGGCTCCTTCTCGTCGCTCGTGATGATCGCGTACTCCGGCGACACCGACTCGAAGAACAGCGCGCTCAATTTTTCGTGG
>MWAC01000023.1 GCA_002068815.1 Firmicutes bacterium ADurb.Bin467
CGTCGTCGATAAACTCCGGGTAGTTCTCGCGCGTGACGTCGATGATCAGCTTCGCGGCCTCGAGCCACTCGCTGAGCTTGTCGCTGCGCATGCGCGTCAGGCTCATCGGGCGCGCCCGGTAGTAGTAGAGGGTGTCCGGGATGCGCAGCACCCGCCGCGCCTTGACGAACAGCAGCGGCAAGATGAACATGTCCTCGTAAATCGTGCGCTCGACGGGGAAGCGCACGCCGTCAAACAGCGAGCGGCGGTAGAGCTTGTCCCAGACGAAGCGCCGGTAATCGCGCCGGAACTGCGCGGAAAACGCCTCGGGGCCGCCGTCGAACAGCTGCTCGCGGCAGTCGACGACCTTCAAAACGGCCTCGTCGCCCCAGACGCTCGCGTAGCCGAAGCACACGATGTCCGCGCCGCTGCCCTCCGCGGCCTGCACGGCGCGCTGGAAGGCGTGCTCCTCGACGAAGTCGTCGCTGTCGACAAAGCCGATGTAGTCGCCGGTGGCCAGGTCGAGCCCGGCGTTGCGGGCGCTGGACACGCCGCCGTTCTGCTTGTGGATCACGCGCGCGTTTAAATGTTCGGCGGCGAACCGGTCGAGCATGGCCGCGCTTTCGTCGGTCGAGCCGTCGTCGACGAACAGGAACTCGATGTCCTCAAGCGTCTGCGCGGCGAGCGAGCGAAGGCATCTGTCGAGGTACTTTTCGACATTGTACACCGGCACGATGACGCTCACCTTCGGCATTTGCGATCCCTCCCCGGCTGTCTTTCCGAATCCAGTATAGCAGAATCGGCCGGGCAAGTAAACCGGTTGCGGGGAAGATATTCGAAAAATGGGCGTTCTGTTTGGAATTTGGAATTTTTTGTTGACTTTTGCGCGAAGAATTTGTATCCTATATCGCATAAGCATGGCAACATGCGGAAACGAGGAGGAGGACAACTATGAAGAAGGTTCTTGTTCTGGTATTGGCGCTCGTGCTCATCTCGACGTCGGCGCTCGCCGCGGAGATCGGCTTCCTGCCGCCGGCGATGACGAGCCCGTTCTACGCCGCGTGCATCGAGGGCGCGGAGCCGGTCGCGACCGCGTCCGGCTACGAGCTGCTCATCATGGCGCCGCCGTCCGAGGACGACTACGCGACGCAGATGTCGATGATGGAGGACATGATCACCCGCGGCGTCGCGGGCATCGCGGTCTGCGGCATCAACCTGGATGCCCTGATCCCCGGCATCAAGAAGGCGAACGAGGCCGGCATCCCGGTCGTCATGTTCAACACGATCACGGTGCTCGAGGGCGTCGACGTGTACGCGTACTCCGGCTACAACCAGTACAACGGCGGCGGCAAGATCGCCGACTGGGTCAACCAGCAGACCGGCGGCCAGGCGAAGGTCGCGATCATCGAGGGCCTGCCCTCCGACTACACGACGCAGCGCATGGGCGGCTTCATCGACCGCTGCAAGGAGGCGTATCCGGGCATCGAGGTCGTCGCGACGCAGCCGGGCGACTGGGTCCGCGAGCTCGGCATGAACGCCGCGATGGACATGCTGCAGGCGCATCCGGAGATCTCGGTCATCTACGGCCTGTCGGACGAGATGGCGCTGGGCGCGGTGCAGGCGATCAAGCAGCTCGGCCGCGACGACATCATCGTCGTGGGGCTGGACGGAAACCCGAACGCGTTTGAGTCCGTGAAGGCGGGCGAGCTGACCGCGACGCTCGACTGCGGCCCGGTCGCCATCGGCGCGAACGCGATCCTCGCGATCGTCGAGGCGCTTGAGGGCGTCGAGCGCACCGAGAAGATCATCGAGGCCGAGACGACGGTCGTAGACATTACGCTCGTAGACAATTACATCAAGTAATTCCGCGACCCGACCTCCCGCGGCGGCGCGCTCTTGCGCCGCCGCTGGGTGGTTGTATGGAGGCCTCGCCGAAGGCGGAGCCGGAGGGCGAGGAACTCGTCCGCAGCCCGGAACCCGCGCTTCGCGCAGCGGGCGGGCGAAATGGAGGCTTCGCCGAAGGCGAAGCTGGAGGGCGAGGAACTCGTCCGCAGCCCGGAACCCGCGCTTCGCGCAGCGAAGGGCGGGCGAAATGAGGGGAGGACAGGGAGTGGCCGAATTTTTGCAGATGCGGGGCATCACAAAGCGATTCCCGGGCGTGCTGGCGCTCGACGACGTGCATCTGTCGGTCGAACGGGGCGAGGTGCACGCGCTCCTGGGCGAGAACGGCGCGGGCAAGTCGACGCTGATGAAGGTATTGTCGGGCGCGTACCACAAGGACGCCGGCGAGATACTGATCGAGGGCAAGCCCGTCGACATCCGCTCGTCCGCGGACGCTAAGAAGCTCGGCATAAGCATCATCTATCAGGAATTGAACCTGACCGAGCAATTGACCGTCGCCGAGAACATCTTCATGGGAAGGCCCATCATGCGCAACCGCCTCATGGTCAACTGGCGGCAGATGGCGCGGGAGGCGCAGAAATTGCTCGACGACCTGGGCATCGACATCGGCGCGCGGGCGCTGATACGCGACCTCGGCGTCGCGCACAAGCAGATGGTCGAGGTCGCGAAGGCGCTCTCGATCCACTCGCGCATACTCGTGATGGACGAGCCGACGGCGCCGCTCACAAACCGCGAAATCGACACGCTGTTTTCCACGATCCGCATGCTGAAGGCGCGCGGCGTGGCCGTCATATACATATCGCACCGGCTCGAGGAGGTCATGGACATCTGCGACCGCGCGACGATCATGCGCGACGGGCGCAACGTCACCGCCGTAAACGTCCATGAGGTGACGATCGACGAGATCATCCGCCACATGGTCGGGCGCGAGCTCAAGGAGAAGTTCCCGAAGATCAAAATCCCGCTCGGCCGGGAGCTTCTGCGCGTCGAGCATATCAACGCCGGGAAGCAGGTGCGGGACATATCGCTCTCCGTCCGCGCGGGCGAGATATTGGGCATCGCCGGGCTTGTCGGCGCCGGGCGCACCGAGACCGCGCGCGCGATCTTCGGCATGGACAGGAAGCAGTCCGGCGAGGTGTTCGTCGACGGCAAGCGCGTCTCGATTTCGCGCCCGCTCGACGCGATCCGCGCGGGGCTCGGCTTTGCGACCGAGGACCGGAAGGGCGAGGGGCTGGTGCTCACGATGAACGTCGCGGGGAACATCACCCTCGCGACGCTCGGCGACTTCGCGAAGCTCGGGAAATTGAGCCTTCGGCGCGAGCGCGAGACGGTGCGCGAGTACATACGCAGGCTCAACATCAAGACGCCCTCGCACCTGCAGTTGACGCGCAACCTCTCCGGCGGCAACCAGCAGAAGGTCGTGCTCGCGAAGTGGCTGTTGAGCAAGTCGCGCGTGATCATCTTCGACGAGCCGACGCGCGGCATCGACGTCGGCGCGAAGATCGAGGTGTACAACATCATCAACGAGCTGATCCTCGCCGGCGCGGCGGTCGTGATGATCTCCTCGGAGCTTCCGGAAATCCTCGGCATGAGCGACCGCGTCGCCGTCATGCACCAGGGGCGCATCACCGGCATCCTCGAAAACGACGGTTCGCTCACGCAGGAGACGATACTCTACTATGCCACCGGCGGCGACCGCCGCACGGCATGAGGGGGATAGAGACATGAAAAAGCGCATGAAAATCCTGTTGATCCTGTGCCTCGTGCTGGGCGTGGCGCTCTTGGGCATCAACCTGTACACGCAGGGGAGCGCCGGGCGCATCGCGGAATTGCAGGCGAAGATCGCCGAGCGCAAGCAGCTGATCGCGCAGGCGGAGATGGCGCGCGTGCTCGGGCGCGAGGCGGTCGACGTGGGCGAGCTGCCCGAGGTGGAAATCTCGTCGGCCGACCGGGTCGTGATGGCGCTCGCGAGCTTTTCCGGCGCGTTTCTCGTGCTCGGGATCGACCTTTTGATCGGCGCTCTGGCGCTGATCGCGTTCCACCTGTTCAAAAGGCGCCGCGGCGAGCGAAAGGTCCGGAAGGTGTCCTCGGCGAACAACATCGTCGGCATTCTGATCGCGCTGATCGTACTGTGCCTCGACCTCTCGATCGCCTCGAAGGTGTTTTTGACGCAGAGCAACTTCTTAAACGTGCTCCAGCAGATTTCGATCAACTTCGTGATCGCGATCGGCATGACGTTCGTCATCATCTCCGGCGGCATCGACCTGTCCGTCGGCTCGAACATCGCGCTGACGGGGCTTCTCATGGCGATCATGATGAAGAACTGGGGCGTCGGCGTTACGTGGACGATCGTATTGTCGCTGCTGTTCTCGGCGGCGATCGGGCTCATCAACGGCTCACTGATCGCGTTTCTGAACCTGCCGCCGTTCATCGCGACCTTGGGCATGATGTCGATCGCGCGCGGCGCGGCCTACACCGTCACCGGCGGAGCGCCCATCTACACGATGCCCGCGGGCTTCACCGGCATCTCCGGGCGCGTCGCGAATGTGCCGCTCTACGCGATCCTCATCATGATCGCGGTGTTCGCGCTCGGCTGGTACTGCCTTAGGTACACGAAGGTCGGCCGGTTCACCTACGCGATCGGCGGCAACGAGAGCTGCGCGAAGCTCTCCGGCATCAACTTGTCGAAGGTCAAGTGCTTCGTCTACGTCGTCAGCGGCCTGTGCTGCGGCGTCGCGGCGATCCTCTTGACCTCGCGGCTCGACTCCGCGCTCCCGACGAACGCCGACGGGCAGGAGATGGACGCGATCGCGGCCGTCGTCATCGGCGGCACGTCGATGAAGGGCGGCGAGGGAAGCATCATCGGCACGCTGATCGGCATCCTGATCATCGGCGTGATCTCGAACGGCCTGAACCTGCTGGGCGTCGCGCAGGGGCCGCAGAAGATGGTCAAGGGCCTGATCATCGTCGTCGCGGTCATCATCGACGTGCTGCGCAGGAGGGCGGCGGAGCAGTCGAAATAGGCCGACGCAAAAACGCCATCCCCGAAAGAAAGGGGATGGCGTTTTTTTGCCTTAGCTCGCGGCCTTCTGTTTTTCGTCGGGCACGTACGTCTCGACGATGTCGTGCAGCCGCTCGACGACCTCCGGCGTGCTGCCGCGCTCGGCGGCCTCCTTGAGCCCGTCCAATTGCGCCGAGAACACGTTGTCGTCTACGACGATCGGCGGCGCGACGAATATCTTGTCGTGCGCGGTGCGTGTCATGCCGTCGCGCTCGACGTCCATCAGCAGCTCCTCGTAGAGCTTCTCGCCCGGCCTAAGCCCGGTGATGTCGATCTGCATGTCGACGCCCGGCGTGTAGCCGTGGAAGCGGATCAGCTTCTCGGCGAGGTCCTTGATGCGCACGGGCTCGCCCATGTCGAGCACGTAGATCGCGCCGTTCCGGGCGAGCGCGCCCGCCTGCAGAACGAGCTGCGCCGCCTCCGGGATCGTCATGAAGTAGCGCGTGATGTCCGGGTGCGTCAAGGTCAGCGGGCCGCCCTTCTTGATCTGCGCCTCGAACAGCGGGAGGACGCTGCCGTGCGAGCCGAGCACGTTTCCGAAGCGCACGGCCATGCACTGCATGTTCGTGTTCCGCGCGAAGCTCTGGATCAAAATCTCGGTGATGCGCTTCGTCGCGCCCATGACGTTCGTCGGGTTCACGGCCTTGTCGGTCGAGAGCTGCACGAGCCGCTCGACGCCGTGTTGGGCGGCGGAGCTCAGCAGGTTCAGCGTGCCGAACACGTTGTTCTTGACGGCCTCGGCGCAGCTTATCTCCATCAGCGGCACGTGCTTGTGCGCCGCCGCGTGGAACACGATCGTCGGGCGGTAGCTCTCGAACACCTCGTCGAGCCGCGCGCGGTCGCGTATCGAGCCGATCAGCACCTTCGTAGGGCAGTCGTCGCCGTAGTGCTGCCGGAGCTCGCACTCGAGCTCGTACGCGCAGTTCTCGTAGATGTCGAAGATCAGCAAAAGCTTCGGCGAGAACCGCATGATCTGCCGGCAGATCTCCGAGCCGATCGAGCCGCCGCCGCCGGTCACGAGCACGACCCTGCCGCCGAGGTAGCCCTGAATCCTGTCCATGTCGAGCGCGACTTCGTCGCGGGACAGGAAGTCCGTGGTGTTGACCTCGCGGAACACCTGCCGCCCCGCGACCGGGCGCTCGCCGAGCCCGCCGGGGTCGTTGAGTATGCGCACGCGGCACTTCGTCGATTTTGAGACCGCGACGATCTCGTTGAGCCGGTCGCCCTTGATCTTCGGGATCGCGATGATGATCTCCGCGATGCCCTTCTTTTCGACGATCTCGGGGATGTCCTCGACGGAGCCGAGCACCGGTATGCCGCACACGCGCATGCCGCGCTTGTCCGGGTTGTCGTCGACGAACGCGACCGGCACTCCGGAGAGCCTGCGCCCCTCCTGGCACGCGCGCGCCGCGTACACGCCGCCCTCGCCCGCGCCGACGATCAGGATGCGGTTGTGCTCCACGTCGCTCCTTCGGGCGATGAATATCTCGCGCGCGATCTTCCAGCCGAAGCGGGAGCCGCCGACGAGCAGGAACTCGAACATACCGATGAGGCTGAAGAGCGACCTGGGCATCTTCCACACGAACAGGCGGTTCAGGATCAGCGTGATCGCCGCCGAGGCCGTGCACAGAAACAGCAGGCGCAGAAGCTCCCGCGCGCCCGCGTAGCGCCACATCATGTGGTAGTTGCCGCCCAGCATCAGGGAGAGCGTGTAGATTCCGATGATCAGGGGCATGCGCTGATCGAGCTTGTGCCGCATGAGGGCGCTGATCGCGCCGTCGTAGCGGAAGAACACCGCAAGCTCAATCGCTATGTATATGAGCGCGAGGTCGAGCAGTATCATCACGATCCTGCGCGTCCTGACGCCGCTGGAGCCGCCGAACCACTTGGCCACGTCGCTATCTCCATTCAGGTCTTTTTGTACTTCCAATTATACCCCAATTGCCGTCCTATGGCAAGCGCCGCTATTTGAGCTTCAAGAGCATGCCGAGCACCGCGCCCAGCGCGATGAACAGCGTCGGGTGCAGCTTCTTCGTCGGCTTGATCTGCGTCAGAACGAAGATGCCCGCGAGCACCGCGAGGTTCACCCACGCGATCTCGTTTCCGTCGCCCGGGAGCAGCACGAGCCTGATGACCCCGAACGCCGCCGCCGCGATCAGCCCCGTGACCGCGGGCCTGAGCACCGAGAACGTCGAGTTGACGAGCGGGCTCTGCCGATAGCGCGCGAGCGCGCGGGCGATGACGAGCGTGATCGTGAGCGGCAGCAGCACGACCGAGAACGTCGCCAGCACCGAGCCCGGCACGCCCGCGACCGTGTAGCCGACGTAGGTCGCCATGTTGATGCCGATCGGCCCCGGCGTCGACTCGGACACGGCGACCATGTTCACGAGCGTCTCCTGCGTAAACCACATGTACTGCGCGCCCATCTGCGAGAGGAACGGGAGCGTCGCAAGGCCGCCGCCGACCGCGAACAGGCCGGTCAGCAGAAATTCCCAGCAGAGCGTCAGCAGCAGCGTCATGCCTTCTTCCCTCCCCTCATGCCGAGCAGGAAGTGGCACGCGACCGCGCACGCGATCGTCGTGGCGACGATGATGATCGTGTTCAGCTTGAACACCGCCGACGCCGCAAACGCCGCGACGCACAAAAGCGCGTGCCACCACTGCTTGACCGCCGACCTCGACAGCTTGATGACGGTTCCCAGAATCAGCGCGCCGACCGCGATGCGTATGCCGCCGAACGCGTACTGTATGAGCTCGATGTGCATGAAGTTTGTGAGAAGCGCCGCAATCGCGAGGATCACGAGCAAAGAGGGCATGATGACGCCGAGCGCCGAGAAAATGCCGCCCACGACGCCGCGCCGCTTATAGCCGACGAAGGTCGCCGTGTTTACCGCGATGATGCCCGGCGTGCACTGGCTGATCGCAAAATAGTCGAGCACCTCGTCCATCGTCGCCCAGCTATGCCGGACGACGACCTCGCGCTCGAGCATCGGGAGCATCGAGTAGCCGCCGCCAAAGGTGAATAAGCCGATCCTGAAAAAAGCCGCGAACATCGAAAGCAGTTCCTTCATGCTGTCCTCCCACCGATTTTTCCAACGCCTCCCATGATACCACACGCATTTTTAAATCACAACCGCGAAGCGATTGTGATCTGTGAAAATATCATGCGCGGTAGATGCGCCGCCACTCGTCGCTGAAGGTTCCGTCCTCGTTTCGAAGCACGAGCGGGGGGAGCCAGTGAAGCCCCGGGCCGCCGCCGCGCACGCCGTCCATCAGCAAAAATTTCGGCGCGCGGCCGGGCATGCCGTGTACGGTCTGCACGCGCTTTGGCGCGATGCCGGAGCGATCCATCGCCTCCATCATCTCGAGCGCCCTCGGCGCGGGGAAGATGACCGCGAAGCGCCCGCCGTTTTTGAGGAGCCGCGCGGCGCTGTTCGCGACGTCCGCCGGGGTCAGGTCGCCCTCGTGCCGCGCGATGCGCTGCGCCCTTCGCCCGCTCTCGAGCGCGCCGCCGCTGCGCCCGTACGGGGGATTCGAGACGACGAGTTCGTACGCGCCGTATCCGAGCGCGTCCGGGGCGGCGCGCAGGTCCATTTCGAACACGCGTATGCGCCCGCCCAGCCCGTTCATGAAGACGGAGCGCCTGAGCATGTCCGCGATCTCCGGCTGTATCTCGACCGCGTCGACGAGCAGATCCGGTCGGTGCGCCGCCATCAGAGTCGCGATCGCGCCGGTGCCGGCCCCGAGATCGACGGCGCGGCCGCGGGGCTTCGGGGCCGCGAAGTCCGCGAGCAGCACCGAGTCCGTGCCGAACCGGAACGCGTCCGGCCGCTGGATCAGCCGGTAGCCGCCGCACTGCAGATCGTCGACGCGCTCGCCGGGGAGGAGGGGCGCGTCACCGGAAGTTCCACACATAGGCGTTGTCGTACTCCATCTGGTTGAGATCGCCCGACACGACGTACCCGGTGTCGGCGTTTACGTAGGCGACGCGTGAGCCGCCGATGTACACGGAGAACAGCATGCGCACGCCGCCGTCGAACGGGCGCTCGAGCGCCACGATGTCCCCGGCCTCGAGCGCGTTCGCGTCGAACACGCGGCCGCCGGAGCTGCCGACGATCTGCCCCGGGTCGGTGATCGCGATTCCCGCCTTCGCAAACGCGTACTGCACGAACGAGAAGCCCGGGAACAGCTCGTCCGAGCCCGTCGGAAACTGCTTGCCCTGCATCTGCGCGGCGGTCGCGGCGACGGCCGAGAGCGCGTCCCCGGTCACGTTCTCCGCGGACGCGGCGAGCGCCTTCTTCGCGTCGCCGAACGGCACAGCGTCCGCGCGGTTCAACAGCGCGATCAGCTGCTGGTCGGCGGCCCCGGTCGGCTTCCGGCCGCTCGCGATCTCGAAGAACGTCAGCGCCACGAGCGTGCCCTCGCGGAACTGGCCGCTGACGCCCTCGGTGAAGTAGCCGAGCCTGTTGAGCTGGAACTGCAGCGCGCGCACGTCCTCGCCCGCGTCGCCCTCGCGCAGCACGCCGTCGTCCGTCACGGCCTTCGCGCGCCCGGAGTACAGAAGCCGGCAGGTCGCGTCGTCCGCCTGGCCGGTCTCGGGGAGCGCGTTTTCCTTCTGGAACAGCGTGACCGCGCGCTCGGTGCGATCGCCGAAGGACGCGGCGCACTCGCCGTCGAAATAGCCCAGCGCGCGGAGCCTGCGCTGCAGCGAGCGCACGCCCCGGCCGGAATCGCCCTTCTTGCAGAGCTTGTCCTGGATGAAGTCCGCCCATGCGACGGGCGAGCCCTCGTAGAGCTTGAACTTGACCGCCTGATCCGCCTCGCCGCTCGGGTAGAGCCCGTTCGCCGTCTGGAACGCCATGACCGCGCTCTTCGTGCCCTCGCCGAACATGCCGTCGGACGCGCCCTTGTAGTAGCCCAGCGCCGCGAGCGCGCCCTGCAGCTTGACGACCGCCTCGCCCGACTGGCCGCTCTTGAGCACCCCGCCGGCGCTCTTCGCCGCGAGCGCCTCGAGGAAGCCGGCCTTCGACTGCGCGTCGTCGCGGCCGATTGCGTCGGCGGTCGCCTCGTCGAGCGCGCCGGTCGGCTCCATGCCGTTGGCCGTCTGGAAGTTCCGGACGGCAAGCTGCATGTCCGGCGCGCGCTCGGAGAGAAAGCCGAGCGCAGCGAGCCGGGAGGCCGAGGGATCGGCCTCCGCGAGCGCCGCCGCCGGGAACAGAAGCGCGAGGATCAGCGCGAAAATTCGCTTTGCGGGCGTCATTCGATCACCTTCGCCAGGTGTATTCTCAGCACAAAGCCCTTGTACGGCCCGAACGCCGCGTAGGCCCAGTCGTCGTTGTACGCGTATACGGTCAGCTCCGCGCCGGCGGGCAGCGTGCCGAGCTTCGCGGCGCCCGCGTCCGGCTGCTTGCGCATCGGCGTCTCCTCGGTCGCCGTCGCCGCGTAGGTCTCGTAGACGATCTCGCCGCCGGACGGGGGCGGGGTCTCGGTCGGATCGGGGAGCGAGACGGACGCCACGGCCGTCTCCGGCTCCTCGCCGAGCATCAGGTACTTGATCTTGAGGTAGCCGCGGTTGCCGCCCGAGGTCAAAATCTCCGCCCACTCGCCGTCGTAGGCGAGCACCTTGACGTATGAGCCGTGCTTGACGGTCGTGACCTCGGGGGTGTCGGTCGACGGCCCCTGCCGCACGTTCAG
>MWAC01000024.1 GCA_002068815.1 Firmicutes bacterium ADurb.Bin467
CGCCTGCAGAACGCGCCGCCCGAAGCCGAGCTCGGCGTTCATCATCGCCTTTTCGATCGAGATCAGCGAGAAATTCCTGTGCCCGGCGATGCCGGTGATCGGGTACTTGTAGCGAATCTCCTCGGAGTTGTTGACGATCAGCGTGCCCGGGTGGTCGGGCTCGTTCGTGTTTCGGATGTTCGTCGGGATGCCCTCGCGGTGCACGGGGAAGATCGCGTCCTCGTGGAGCACGGTCGCGCCCATGTACGAGAGCTCGCGGAGTTCCTTGTACATCAGCTTTTCGATGCCCTTCGGGTTCTCGACGATGCGCGGGTCGGCCATCAAAAATCCGGACACGTCCGTCCAGTTCTCGTAGAGCTCCGCGCCCGCCGCGCGCGCGACCACGGCGCCGGAGATGTCGCTTCCGCCGCGCGAGAACGTGCGCACGCTGCCGTCCGGAAACGCGCCGTAGAAGCCGGGGATGACGGCGTTTTCGTGCTTTTTGAGCTCCTCGGCGAGCACGCGGTTCGTGAGCTCGGGCGCGAACTGGCCGCGCTTGTCGAACCGCACGCAGTCCGCGGCGTCGATGAAGTCCCACCCGAGGTATTTCGAGAGCAGCACGCCGTTCAGATATTCGCCGCGGCTCGCCGCGAAGTCCGGCGTGCGGACGCGCTCGATCGCCTCCTTCGTCTCGTCGAGCAGCGCGCGCATGTCGAACGCGACGCCCAGCTCCGACGCGATCCCGAGATACCTGTCGGCGATTCGGCCGAAGGTCCTGTCGCAGCCCTCGCCCCTCTCGACCCCGGCGTAGCAGCGGTAGAGCAGGTCCGTGACCTTCTCGTCCGCGGAAAACCGCTTGCCCGGCGCGCTCGGCACGACGAACCTTCGCCGCGGGTCGGCGAGCAGAATATCCCTTGCCCTGCGAAAGCCGCCCGCATCCGCAAGCGACGAGCCGCCGAATTTGCAAACCCTTGTGTTCATGCCGTCAAGCCTCCCCGAAGCACTTCCCGGATATTATATGAGACGGACACATGTCCGTCAAGGGAAGAATCGTTAAGGCTTTCATGGGCGGACGGTTGTTTTTTTGTCGAAGACACGGATAAAACGCGCCCAACCCCCGTCGAAGGGTCGGGCGCGCGGCGGAAGGGAGAATGCCCCTCTGGGGAAGCGATGATTAAAGAACGTGTGCGATGGCGAGCTGAATTTTCGTCAGATTGCGCCTGCAGAAGCCGAAGGCGCAGCAGCGTTACGTTGAGGATTCCGCAGGCGCAAGACGGCGGAAATGCGGCCGCCAGCGCGCGGGATTTAATCGGCGGTTCCCTAGACCTGGCTTGCCCGCACGACGCGCATCGCGTCCCCGAAGTACTTCTCCATGTCCGCGTCGGAGAGGTTCATCGAGTCCTTGAAGTAGCCGAGCAGCTTTCCGGGGCGGGTCTTGCAATAGCTGTTGAGGCGCTTGAGCTCGCTCGCATAGGTGCTCGCCGAGAAGCCGAACGTCTCCATATGGCGGGGCATCTCACTTTGGAGCGCCTCGTACCGCTCGGTGAACATCTGGAGCAGATGCTCGGTCGTCCAGTCGGTCGCCATCATGTGCCCCATGTAGGTCAGGAAGCGGTCGCGGAACGTCGCGTTTTTCATGAGCGCGATGAACAGCGCGTTGTCCGTATACTTGTTCGTGCCCATGCCGCCCGGCTCGAGCCAGCGGCCGATGGAATTGGTATCGACGAAGAACGCCCAGTCGAGGTCGAACAGGCAGTATCGCCACTTGCCGTCGGCGCTGCCGTTGCGGTACCGCTTGACGTTCAGCGTGTCGCCGTTGCCGACGAATATCTCGATCGCGTGGTACTCGATGTAGTTCTGCAGGTCGATGACCTCGCCGACGGCCTCGAGCGCCTGATCGTTCGGGATGCCGTTTTTCTTGACCCAGGTGAGCATCTCGGCGTAGGTGTCGTTTGAGCCCTGCATCTCGCGGCTGTTCGCCTTGATGAGGTCGATCTTGTCCTCGTCGCCCTCCCAATTCTCGAACTGGCAGATCGAGTGCTTGTTGATGCGCTCGCGGATGTTGTAGTGCCCCCAGTACCGGCCGTTGATGTAGACGACCGCGAGCTCCGTCTCCTGGTACATCACGCTCGTGTTCTCGGCCAGCTTCTGCAGGACCGAGTCGCGCATGCGCGTCTTGTCGCCGTCCTGCCCGGAGCCGCGCAGCAAGAACGACTGATACTCCTCGTACGGCCGGTTTTCGAAGATGCGCGCGTGGAAGCGGTTCATCCCGGCGTATTCGCTGCGCGCGATGATCTTGAACGCCTTCTGCTTCTCGGCGCGGCTGTACTGGCCGTGGAGCCGCACGCCGCAGCCCTGCGAGAACATCTGCGAGCCGTCGAGCGCGTACATCTCGATGTGGCCCTCGATCTCGTCCGTCCTCCAGAAGTTCGCGCCGGTGTAGGGGAACGTCGAGCTCGCGTTCGGGCCGCGCATGTACAGGCCGTTCGTCTCGTCGAACAGGTCGTACGGCTCGCAGACGAGCGACACGACGCGCAGGTCGTGCGACACGCCGAACAGGTACGTCTCGGTCTCGATGTACGAGGGGAGCATGCCGTCCCGGAAAGCGCGCGCGCGGAGCACCGCCGTCGCGCTGATCCGGATCGGGCCTGTGTAGCGCGCGTCCGACTCGTCGGGCGCGGTGCTGTCGAGCGTATAGTAGACGCGCGCGCCCTCGGGGACCGTGAGCTCAACCGTCACCGGCTCCGCCTTGACGCCGCCCGGGACCGACGCCTCCGGCATCCGGGTCTTTCCGTCGTAGACCTCGCCGCCGTTCGCGCCTCCGGGGCTCGGGCTTCCCAGATAGCGGAAGCCGCTCTGCCCGGACACGCGGCCGTAGCTGACGTCCGTAAACTGCTCCGGCATCGGCACGCGGTCGAATATCTCGCCCGCGGGCGTCGCGAGCGTCACGCCGTAGCCGCCCTCGACCGCGAGCCGAAAGTCCGCGTGGATCGCCCCGGACGGGCTCTTGCCGGTGAGCCCGGAAAAAAATACGCCGAGGTACTGGCCGGGCGCAAGCACCGTGCCCGCCGGGAACTGCCACCTGCGCGGGCGCGCGGCGTCGTCGGAGAGCCCGTAGCCCGACAGGTCCACCGAGACCGCCGAGGCATTGTATATCTCCGCCCAGTCGTAGCTCTGCTCGCTCGTCGAGGCGACGACCTCGGTCACAAAGACCCCCATTGTGTTTCGCGCCGCGAACTGACTTTCGATCAGCGCGGCGCTCTCGGTCGTATTGGCCATGCCCGGGGTTGGCGCGAGGCTCGTCGAGAAGCTCCCGTCCGGCTGCCTGGAATATGCCTGGTCGCTTCTCAGGATGTCGTAGGAGACGATATCGACCGGCTGGCCGTTCTCGTTCGCGAGCACGACGTCCTCGCCCTCGCTCGCGAGCTTGAAGTTCGTGTGAAGCCCCTCGTCGAGCCCCGAGGCGTAGACCAGCAGATAGCCGCCCGCGGGCACGGTCGTGCCGTCCGGGAAGCGCCACTTCGCCGGGTTGTCGCGGCTGTCGGAGAGATACCACCCGGTCAGGTCCGCGTCCTCGGCAGATGGGTTCACGAGCTCTATGTAGTCGAACACGCCCAGGTCGGTCTTGAGGTACGACGCGTTGACGGCCATGAGTTCATTGACGCGCACCTCCGCCGCCACCGAGACGCTCAGAAGCGTCTGGTAGTTCTCGTGCGTGTTCTCCATGCCGGGCGTGTACTCCGGGGAGACCTCCCACGCGTCGCCCATGCGCCGATAGACCTCGTTGCGTCGGAGCTCCGGCACGTTCGCGGTGTCGACCGCGGTGCCGGCGGCGTTGAACAGCATCAGCGTGTCGCCGGACGCCGAAATCCGGAACGGCAGGTGGTACTGGTAGCCGTATGTATTGCGGAGCCTCCCGTCTGCGTAGATCAAAATGCGCTCGCCGGGCGCAAGCATGTGCTCGGGGAACGTGAACGTGTTGACGGAATTCGCGACCTTCGCGAGCGACCAGCCCGAGAGGTTCACCTCGGACGAGCCGACGTTCTCGATCTCGACCCAGTCGCAGCTGTCGCCCTCCTCGTTGAGGAGCGCGCTGCCGTTCGAGGACATGATCTCGGAGAGCCTGACGGTCTTCGAGGCGTGAATCTCGGCGACGGTCTGCACGTCGGCCTGCTTGACCTTGAGGCCGAAGCCGTTGGGCATCAGCTTATATTGCAGCAGAAACGCCGCCGCGACGACGACGGCCGCGACGAGCAGGAGCGGCGCGAGCGACCCTCCCCCGCCCCTGCGGGGCGGAGGCGAAACCCTCCGGCGCGGCGCCTGCGTCCGCGCGGCAGGCATCGGGCGCTGCGCGGGCGCTTTTCCGGGGCCGGCTCTGCCGGTGCGACCGAGGCTCTCGGCGGGCGGTCGGTTCATATGCTGTGCCACGCCTTCCTATGCCCCCTCGCCGGTGTAGACGACCAGTGTCGCGTCCTGCACGCCGGGAATGTCCGTCAGCCGCTTGAGCAGCGCGTCGGTCTTTTCGAGGCGAACCTCGTAGGTCGCCTCGATCGCGCCCTGCTGTACGGTCTTCGTGCGCAGCCGCTGGAATTTCACGGTGTTGATGACCTGCGCCGCGGCGCGCTCGGCGGCGTCGGACATCCGGAGCACGAGCAGGTAGCTGTTGAGCTTGCGGGTCTGCATCCTCGAGACGAGCGAGATCAGGATCGCAATCGCCGCGACCGTCAGCCCCGTCAGGAAGAACTGCCCGGCGCCGAGCAATATGCCCATCGTCAGCGCCCAGAACATGTAGGCGGTGTCGAGCGGGTCCTTGACGGCGGTGCGGAAGCGCACGATCGACAGCGCGCCCACCATGCCCATCGAGAGCTGGATCGAATCGCGTATGCACATGACGACCGGCGTCGTGATCAAGGTCATCAGCACCAGCGTCAGCGAAAAGTTCGACGAGTACATGACGCCGCGGAAGTTCGCCCGGTACACCCACGCGACCGCGAGTCCCACGGCGAAGGCCAGCAGGATCGAGAACAAAATCGTCGGCCACGAGCCGGGGGCGATCGTCTGGGACGCGAAGAGGTTTGCTACGGCACTGCTGTTCATGGAAATCCTCCTTTGTTTATCCGCGGGATAGGGTAAATAAACCTAGATCGGCTGATAGCGCCTGCACAGCACGTATTTCGAGATCGCCGAACGCTCCGCGGCGACGTCCGAGATCAGCGCCTGCAAATGGTGCGGGAAATACCGGTCGAACTTGATCTCGAGGATCTCGACGTCCCGGTCGTGCGGCGTGACGGTCGCGATGTCGGGGTTGAACATATCGAAGCTCGAGAGGCCGGTGCGAAGCCTGGTGTCGAACGTGATCCTGGTCGTCTCGACCGGACACGTGAACGCGAGGCGGTCGTAGTCGACGATGACGGCGCTCTTCCATACGCCGGTGCGCATCGCCGCGTACACGTCGCGAAGCAGCGGGCTGTCGGCGCGCTGCAATCCCCGCGGCTCCCCGGAGATGATCTGCTCGGCGAGCCTGCGCGTTACGCGGAGCGAGCTCTTCTGGATCAGGTCGCCGAGCTTGCGCTTGCGCTCGAGGTAGATCTCCGCGTCCGACATGCCGTAGATGCGGATGCGGTACTTGTCGCGGTTCTCGGTGCCGGCGATCTTGTCCACGTAGGCGGTGTCGAACGCGTCGTCGAAGTAGAGCGAGCGGACCGCGTAGGGCCTGCCGCCCGGACAGTGGCTGTCGAGCCGCATGACGTGGAGCAGCCGGCGCCTGAGCACCTCCAGCTCCGCGGGGTTTATGAGGTACTTCAGCTCGTGCCGCGCGGGCAGCTGCGTACGGTTCAAAGCGCATTTCCCCCCTGTATCCGGCGAATCGCATCGCCGAAGTACTTCTCCATGTCCGAATCGCTCATCGAGAGCGAATCCCGGAAGTAGCCGATCAGCTTCTTCGGGCGGGTCTTCGCGTAGTCGGTGAACTTCTTCATCTCGCTGCGGAATTCCGCCTCGGTCTGGTTCCAGCGCGCGAACTGCGCGGGGAGCTCCGGCAAAAGCAGATTGTACCGCTCCTGGATCGTCCGGAGGATCGCGTCCGTAGTCCAGTCGGTCGCCATCTTCCCGCCGATGAATGTCAGGAACCGGTCTCGGAACGTCGCGTTCTTCATCAAGGCGATGAACAGCGCGTTGTCCGTGCGCTTTCCGACGCCCATGCCGCCGGGGGCCAGCCAGCGGCCGATCGAGTTCGCGTCGACGTAGAAGCCCCAGTCGAGGTCGTAGACGATCCAGCGCCATTTGCCGTCGTCGTTCGCGTTCCGGTACCGCTTGACGTTCAGCGTGTCCGCGTTTCCGACGAATATCTCGAGCGCGTGGTAGGCGATGTAGTTGTCGAGGTCGATCACCTCGCCGACCTTGGAAAGCGCGAGGTCGTCCGGCACGCCGTTTTTCCTGACCCAGGTGAGCATCTGCTGGTAGCTCTCGTCGCTTCCGCGCATGACGGTCACGTTGCCCTTGACGAGGTCGATCCGGTCCTCGTCGCCCTCCCAGCCCTCGAACTGGCAGATCGACGAAGCGCAGATGCGCTCGCGCATGTTGTAGTGGCCCCAGTAGATGCCGTTTATGTAGACGACGCACAATTCCGTCTCCTGGTAGAACACCGAGGTGCCCTTCGCGAGCGCCGTCAGCACCGAGTCGCGCATGCGCGTCTTCGGCCCGTCCTCGGAGGAGCTGCGCAGGATAAACGACTGGTAGCTCTCGTACGGCCGCCCGGAAAACAGCGCCGCGTCGAAGCGGTCCGTCCCGTACTCGCCGCGCGCGATGACCTTGAAGTTCTTCTGCGGGAGCTTGCGGCTGTCCGCGCCGTGCAGCTTCAGGCCGCAGTTGTCCGAGAGCACCGCGTCCCCCGCGGAGGTGTAGACCTCGACGTGCCCCTCGCGCTCCCAGTCCATTTGGTAGTTCGTGTGGATGCCGGTCGGGCCCGTCAGGTTGTCCGGGTCCGCCACGAGCGACACGACGTCGAGCGTGTGCGACACGCCGAACAGATACGTCTGCGACTCCATGTACGAGGGGAGCATGCCGTCCATGTACGCGCGTGCGCGCACGACGGAGGTGGCGCCGACGGCGATCGGCCCCGTGTAGGGCGTCGAGGACTCGTCCGGGTCCCCGCAGTCGAGCGTGTAGTAGATGCGCGCGCCCGGCTCGGCCGAGAGCTCGACCATCGCCATATCCCCGTTTTGAAACAGCCCGCCGGACACCGAGTACGCGGGCTTTGCGCATCGGCCGAGGTAGCCGGTCGGCGCGTTTTCGGCGTTCGGCGTCGCGGCGTCCGCGTAGCGGAAGCTGCCGTCCGCCATCCGCTGGTAGGAAATTCCGGTGTATTGCTCCGGCACGAACACGCGGTCGGCGACCGCGCCGTCGGGCGTCGAAAGCGTCAGCGGGTATCCGCCCGCCTGCGCGAGCCGAAACCCCGCGTGCAATATGCCGGACGCGCTCTTCCCCTCGAGCCCCGACAGGAACACCCCGAGAAACTGCCCGGGCTTGACGACCGTGCCCGCCGGGAACCGCCACTTTCGCGGCTCG
>MWAC01000025.1 GCA_002068815.1 Firmicutes bacterium ADurb.Bin467
ACCGACCCGATCGCAAGGAATTTCGCCGGCCTCTCCTTCGCCGACTCAAGCAGATAGGGGTAGGCCAGCCGCGCCATTTCGTAGGTCGATTTCAGGTTCGTGCCGAGTACGGCGTCCCAGTCCTGCGGCTCCATCTCCTCGAGCCGGCCCTTGATCGTCATCCCGGCGCAGTGGACGACCGCGTCGATGCCGCCGAAGCGCCCGGCGGCAAGCTCGAGCGCGCGAGCGACCTCGCGGGAATCCGTCACGTCGGCCGGAAACGCCTCGGCGTCGCCGCCGGCCCCGCGGATCTCCTCGCAGAGCGCCTCGAGCTTGTCGGCCGAGCGCGCGCTCAGCGCCACCTTTGCCCCCGCCGCAGCGAATGCCCGCGCGGTCCCGCGCCCGATTCCGGAGCTGGCGCCGGTGATGAATGCCCGCCTGCCCGCCATGTTCATGCCGATCACCCCACTATTTTGGTGGAAAAAACTTTCATATCCCTCGGGTCCGCGGCGCGGGAATAAAAGAAATTTTTTCTCTCAACGTCATTATCATAGATGTTTCTGGAATATTTGTCAATAAGCGGATGTAAAATTAACACAACAAGCCGAATAGATTGCGGAATGGCCGGGCATAATAAAAAAAATTTTTCATTTTCGAGAAAAAGGGATTGCGTGGAAAATGAAACCATGCTAGAATATACACAAGAGTTTGCCGATTTTTAACCGATGGCCCGGGGCTTTCGGCAAA
The DNA here is from genome assembly GCA_002068815.1 of Firmicutes bacterium ADurb.Bin467. Taxonomy (GTDB): domain Bacteria; phylum Bacillota; class Clostridia; order Christensenellales; family Aristaeellaceae; genus Pullichristensenella. Next base: position 727 of record MWAC01000025.1, read on the forward strand.
ATGCGCGCCGGATCGCCGCCGCGCCGCGAGGAGACTTGAGCATGGCCGAAAAGGTGATTTCTGGAAGAGATTTGGAATATCCGACGCTGGCGCTCATCCGCCAGGGCTACGAGGACATGCCGCGCGGCCAGCAGAAGATCGCCGACTACGTGCTGCAGAGCCCGTCCGGCGTCGTGAAGTGCTCGATTTCCGAGCTCGCGCAGCAGACCGGCAGCAAGAGCGAGTCCTCGATCGTGCGCTTCTACCGCTCGCTCGGCTTCAAGGCGTACAAGGATTTCAAGCTCAAGATGGCGCAGGAGATCGCGAGCAAGACCTTCTACAATTCCTACGAGGACATCGAGGCGCAGGACTCCCCCTACGACATCAAGCGAAAGATATTCAACGGCGCGATACTGACGCTGAACGCGAACTCCGCGCTGAAAAACGACGGCGACTACGCGCGCGCCGTGCAGATGATCATGCAGGCGAAGCGGATCGTGCTGCTCGGGTATGCCGCCTCGGCCGCGATCTGCTATTACGCGCACTTCCGGCTGCTGGAACTCGGCATGGACTGCCACTTCTCCTCCGATGCGCACATCAACACGGCCATACTCACGCAGCCGAACCCGGGCGACCTGTTCTTCTGCGTGTCGATGTCCGGCGAGACGCGCGACATCGTCGTGCCGCTGAAGCAGGCGCGGGAGCGCGGCGCCGCCATCATCTCGCTGACCGGCTCGCTGAAATCGACGCTCGCCGGCTATTCCGACGTGGCGATCCTGACGCGGACCGATGAGACGACGCTGATCGCCGACGCGATGAATGCGCGCATCTCGCAGATGTGCACCGTCGACGCGCTGTTTTCGATGATCAGCATCGCGCGCGGGCCCGAGGCGTTCGCCCGCCTCAGGCGAACGCGCGAGACCTTCAGCGCACTGAAAAGCAGGGGATAACAGGGAATGCGGGAGGGACGGGACATGGTCGACGCGGTCGGGAGGTTTTCGCTGCGGGGCAAGCTGGCGGTCATCACCGGCGGCACGAGCGGCATCGGGCGCGCGGTCGCGGAGCACTTCGCGTCGGCCGGCGCGGACGTCGCCGTAATCAGCAGGCACCGGGAGGACTGCGAGCAAGTCGCGTCGGAAATCGCGGGGGCGTACGGCGTCCGGGCCGGCGGCTTCGCCTGCGACGTGGCGGACGAGACCGGCGTGGAGCGGGCGCTCGACGCCATTGTAACGGCGCTCGGGACGCCGAACGTGCTGTTCAACAACGCAGGCATCAACATAAACGGCGGCGCTCTTGATCTCGACTTCGGCGACTGGAAGCGCATGATGGCCGTAAATGTCGACGGCGTCTTCCTGATGGCGCGCGCGGTCGCGCGACGGCTGATCGCCAAAGGGCTGCCGGGCTCCATCGTCAACATGGCGTCGATCTCCGCGTCCATCGTCAACCTGCCGCAGCGCCAGACGGCGTACAACACGTCGAAGGCCGCCGTGCTGCACATGACGAGGACGCTGGCCGTCGAGTGGGTGGAGCACGGCATCCGCGTCAACGCGGTCAGCCCCGGCTATGTGTGGACCGAGATGAACCAGGTCGTCCCGCGCGAGATCGCGGATTTCTGGATGCGCGCGACGCCGTACCACCGGTTTGCGACGACGGACGAAATCGCGAGCGCCGCGCTCTACTTCGCGAGCGACGCGTCGACCTATACCTCCGGCAGCGAATTGATCGTCGACGGGTGCTTCACCTGCCTCTAGAAACCAAAACGGCAACCGCCGTCCGGACCCATTGCGGTCGGACGGCGGTTGCCGTTTTGGTTTCTCTACAATCTCCTGCTCTCGACAATCCCGATGAGCTTCTCCGCCAGCGGGTAGGTGATCATCAGCGTGTTGACGAGCCCGCCGCGGAGCGCGCCGTAGACGGCCTCGGCCTTCTCCTCGCTCGCGGCGACGCAGATCACGTTGCCGCTGGCGCGGATTTCGTCGAGCGTCAGGCCGACGAGCAGCTCCTTGTACATCCCCTCGATCTCGCAGCCGGCGATGTCGAAGAAATGGCCGCCGATGTGGCCGACGCAGCCGATCTCGCACAGCCGAGCGAGCTTTTCGGCGCCGATCACGTTCTCCCAGCTGCGGCTGCGGATCGAGCCGACGCTCGTCAGGATGAAGTCCGCCTTGCGCGCGATCTCGATCGCCTCCAGGTTTCCGGGGTGGCGCATGAGCTCCGCATGCTGCTCCTTCGAGGCGGCGTAGAGCGGCGCGTCCAGCGGAAAATACCGGCCGCCGTAGATGCGGGAGAACCGGTAGCTCAGGCCCAGGCTCTCCGGGTTCGAGCTCGGCCAGGTCATGCTGCCCATGATCGGCACGACCGTGAAGGGGATGTTCTTGCTGCTGCCGATGGAGTTGACGACGTAGGAGATCGTATTGCCCCACGAGAGGCCCAGGACCGAGTGGCTGAGCGCGTTGCAGCTGATGTAGAACGACGCGAGCTTCCCCAGCGCGTCGAGCACGATTGCGGAGTCCTCGGTATCGAACCGGAGCACGCGCACGCGGTCGATGGAGAACGCGGTCTTCACCGCATCCTCCATCGCGAGGTCGCGCTGCCAGGGCTCGTTGATCTTGAGCTCGACGACGCCGCTCTGCCGCGCCTTCTTCAAAAGCCGCGATACCGTGGAGCGGGAGAGGAACAGCCGGTCGGCGATGTCGGACTGGTTCATGTCGGCATAGTAGTACAGATAGGAGACGACGCTCATCAGTTCCTGCTCATTCTGCTCCTTGTCCATGCCCCCACTGCCTCCCCCCGGCGCTTTAAAATCGGTACGCGGCGGCCTCGAAGATCATGCGGTTCGCGCTGAGCAGGTAATCCCCCCCGGCGGCGTTCAGGATCGCGAGGTTGCTCGGGCCGGAGCCGGCTTCGAGCTGCTGCGTGAAATACCCGCCCCGCTCGCCGTCCCAGCGCACGAGGAACAGGTCCGCGGCGAGCTTGCGCGCGCCCCCGGCGAACATCCGCTCGCCGCGTATGCGCCCGCTGATGACCGCGTGATAGAAATCATTCTCTACGGGGTAGGCAAAAACCTCCCGATACCCGCCCCCATCGCGGTGAAAAATCTTGAATTGGTTCCCGTGGAACGGCAGGAGCGCCGCGATCTCCCTCTCGCCGTCGCCGTCGATGTCGCAGACGGCGATGTCGCTGACCGGGAAGTCGAGCAACCGCTCGGTGCGCCACGCCCCGCCGCGTCTGTCCGGCGGCAGCGTCACGAACACGCCCTCGCGGCTCGACGTGAACGCGGCGTCCCTTCCCTCCCACTCGCCCTTGCAGAAGCCGTGGTTGACATAATAGTCGCCCGGCAGCGGCACGAGCTCGACGCGGAAGGGGCCGTCGGCGGATTCCGGCAGCTCGCCTATGTACAGGTGGCCGGGCTTCGACCAGTCCTCCTTGTCCGCCTTGCCGCCATGCAGCGTCGCCGCGACGATGTAGCGGGCCCCGTCGGGCGCGAGCACGGCGTCGAAGCGGTGCAGGTACGAAAGCTCCGCGATCGTCTCGTGCGAGAACGCGCCGTCCCGGTAGCGCACGAGCTCGATCGAGCTGCCCTCCGAGTCGACCATCGAGTAAAAGCCGCGCGAGATCAGCGCGACGCCGCCGCGCCCCGGAAACGGGACGATCGACATCGTGCCGCCGCCGCCCTCCCAGATCACGTCGCATTGTTCGAACCGCTCGCCGCGGAACGCGCGCACGGAGCCGGGGCCCTCGCCGCCGAAGAACAGGCACGGCTCGCCCTCGAGCTCGACGCCGAGCGCCGCGTAGCACTTTTCGATGCTGCCCAGGCGGATCTTCTCAAACGAAAGTTCCTTTTTCATGCGAGCGCCTCACAGCATCGACTTGAACGGCAGGTCGGGCTCGACCGCGAACGCGTCGTCGAAGCCGCGGTCGTACATGTATTGCAGCCGGTCCTTGTCGACGGGCCAGGTGAACTTGCCGCCGACCTCCCAGATGAACGGCTTGAAGCCATATTGCAGGCGGTGGCGGCGCATCCCGTACAGCGCGAGGATTTCGTTGGGGTCCGCCTTGAAGTTCGTCCAGATGTCGTGGTGGATCGGGATGACGACCTTGCACTTCAGGCACTCGGCCATGCGCAGGATGTCGATCGACGTCAGCTTGTCGGTCATGCCGCGCGGGTTTTCGCCGAACGAGCCGAGCGCGACGTCGATGTGGTTGTCGTTTCCGTGCTTGGCGTAGTAGTTCGAGTAGTGCGAGTCGCCGCTGTGGTAGAGCGTGCCGCCCGGCGTCGAAAACAGGTAGTTGACCGCGCGCACGTCCATGTCCTGCGGCATCGTGCCCTTGAGCGTGACCTCCGGCGGCACGGTCACGAGCTCCGTGCGGTCGAACGAATCGAGCGCCCTGACCTCGACGTCCTTGACCATCACGCTGTCGCCCGGGCGGACGACCGTGCAGCGGTCGGCGGGCACGCCCCACTCGACCCACTTTTGGACGCAGTTCTCGGGGCCGATGAAGCGCGCGTCCGGGCAGTTTTCGAGCACCGCCGCCGCGACGTGAACGTCCATGTGGTCGGAGTGGTCGTGCGTCGCGAGCAGCGCGTCGACGCCCTTCATCGCGAACGGGTCGATCACGCAGGGGACGTTTCTGAGGTTCGGCTGGACCTTGAGGCAGCCGATCATCTTCATGTGCTGGTGGCCCTGCTTCATCAGGCCGCTGCCGTGCGTCTTCTTGCCGGTGCCGCACCAGAGGTCGGTCACGAGATTCGTGCCGTTCTCGGTCTTGAGCCAGATGCCCGTGCAGCCGAGCCACCACATGGCGAAGGTGCCGGGCTCCACATTCTCGCGCTCGATTTCCTCGTTGAGCCAGATCCCCCACTCCGGGAAGGTCGAAAGAATCCAGCTCTCCCTCGTGATGTCCGCAATTTTCGATGCCATTGTGCTATCCCTCCGTCTCGGTTTTTGTCATTTTCAAATCGGGGTGTGCGGCGCGGTAGAGCCGCTCGGTGCGAAGTTTTATGTCCCGGTACAGCCGCGCGTTCGCCGGGTCGGGGCGGAGCACCTCGCCCTCGTCGCCCGCGCGGGCGGCCTCGAGCGCCGATCGGCAGTCCGGGTAGAGCCCGAGCGCGACCGCCGCCGAGACGAACGCGCCCACGGCCGTCGCCTGCGCGTTCCGATGGCGGACGAGCGTCCGGCCGGTCATGTCGCAGAGTATGCGGTTGTAGATTTGGGACCTGGACAGCCCGCCGGCGACCGCGATCGAAGTCGCCTCCCGGCAGGTCTCGGGGAGCATGTCGATGCTCTTGGCGATCTCGGCCGCGATGCCCTCGTAGAGCGCGCGAACCATGTCGCTTCTGCGCGTGCCCAGCGAGAAGCCCGCGAAGTGCGCGCGCGCCTCCGGGTTCCAGTCGCGCGAACCGCAGCCCTGGAAGTGCGGCACGACGAGCAGCCCGTTCGCGCCGGGCGGCGTCTTTTCCGCGATCGAATCGACCGCCGGGTAGTCCGGGTGCTCGCCCCAGTATTCCGGGAAGTACTCGCGGATCAGCCAGTCCAGCGCCGATGCGCTCGCGATGACGTTCATCTCCTGCGTGTACATGCCTTGGATCGCCGCGACGTTGCAGATGACGGACGGGTTCTCGAGGTACGGCCGGTCCGTCAGCGAGATCACGAACGAGCCGGTGCCGGAGTTGACCTCGATCGTCCGGCCGTCCATGACCCCTAAGCCCAGCGCGCCCAGCTGCTGATCGCCGCCGGCGCTGACGACCGGCGTGCCCTCGGCGATGCCGGTCATTTCGGAGAACGCGCGGTTCACGCGGCCGACCACGGCGCCCTGGTCGCGGAGCTCGCAGAGCTTTTCCTCCCCGATGCCGAACAGGTCGCACATCTCCCGGCTCCACGAAAGCGTCCGGATGTCCATGAGCAGCGTACGGCTCCCGTAGGTCCGGTCGGTCGCGAACTCGCCGGTCATCCGGTGGATCACGTAGTCCGGAACGATCATCGCCTTGTACGCGCGGTCGTACAATTCCGGCTCGTTTTCCTTCATCCAGATAAGCTTCGTGACGGTGAACACCGTGTTGACCGAGGCGCCGCAGGTGTTGTAGACGAGCGCGTCCGCGTGCCGGAACCGCTGGCAGATGTCGCTGTTTCTGGTGTCCTGCCACATGATGAAGTTGCGAAGCGCGCGCCCGTCCCGGTCGACGAGCGTCGGCGCCGAGCGGAACGCCGTGACGGAGATCGCGCCGACGCGGTCGCGGGAGGCGATCGACCTGCAGATCGCGAGCAGCCCCTCCTCGTAGACCTCGGGCCGCTGCTCCATCCGCCCCTCCGATTTGTCGATCAAAAGCGGCGTCTTCACGGACTCCATGCCGAGCACTTGCCCGCCGGGACCGAACAGCATGCCCCGCATGCTCGTCGTGCCGATGTCCAAGGTCAGTATGTTCATAGGTCCTCCCCTCAAGAGCCGGTCGGTCGCGCAACTTCCCTATCGACGAAGTTATCATGAAACGCGCGCTTTTTCAATACGGAAATCACAAATTGCACAGATGTTCAAAGCGCGCGTAAGGAAGATTGAACAATTGTGCAATGTAATCTGTGCGTGTTGACGAAAATAGCGCCTATGTGTTATGCTCGACGCAACGGAAAGCGCCCGGGATTCCGGCGCCGAAGAAAAATCACGGAAAGAGGTTAGCTGTTATGAAGAGAGTCCTTGCCATCCTCGTTGTTCTCGTTCTCTCGCTGGGCGCGACCGTCGCCCTGGCCGAGAAGAACCCCTACACGGACGAGCTGCGCATCGCGTGGATTCCGACCGCCGCAACGGAGGCGAACTGCACCGCCTGGGGCAACGGCATCCAGCGCGAGGCCGCCTTCTGGGCCGACGTCGCGATCGACGTCTACGACGGCGAGAAGAACGCCGACAAGCAGGTGACGCTGATGAACGACTGCATCGCGCAGGAGTACGACGGCATCATCATCCAGACCTACAACAAGGCGACCCTGACGCCCGCGATCGAGGACGCGGAGGCCGCCGGCATCCCGGTCGTGTGCATCAACATGGCCTCGGAAGCGGTCTGCCACGGGCTCGTGTCGATGACCGACTACGAGGCGGGCGCCGTGATCGCCAACGAGATCGCGACCGCGCTGAACGGCGAGGGCAACGTCGTCGTCATCCAGGCCACCCCGGGCGCCGCGCGCGGCATCAACCTCGAGGCGGGCTTCCAGGACGCACTCGCGAACTACCCCGGCATCGTGATCCTCGAGGAGCAGGCCGCCGACTGGAACATGGAGAAGGCCAACACGACGATGGCGAACTTCCTGACCTCCTATCCGGACCAGATCGACGCGGTGTTCGCGCACAACGACCAGATGGCCGAGGGCGCGGGCATGGCCTGCCAGGCCGCGGGCGTCAAGGACATCATCATCTGGGGCGCGAACGGCGAGACGAAGGCGCTGGAGTACATCGAGCAGGGCATCATCACCGGCACCGTCTACACGGACTGCTACGACCAGGGCGCGACGGCGCTGCGGCTTCTCATGATGTACATCGGAAGCGACATCGACATCTCCGACTGGTCGAAGACGCCGGTCATCAAGATGCCGCCGATCACCGTCACGAAGGACAACGTCCACACCATCACGGAGGACATGCGCTGGTAATTCCGACCTGTCGAACAGGGCGGCGGAGAGGTTCGCCGCCCTGTTGAGCCGTCGGGGGGACTGCGGGGAGGAGGACTGTTGTGAGACAGGAGACGCTCAGAAGATTCATTTCATTCGGTCTGCTGGTTTTGCTTCTGCTGGTATTCGGCCTTACGTCGAGCAAGTTCTTCACGCCCGCGAACATCTACAACATGCTCAGGGAGTGTTCGCTCGTCGGGATACTCGCGATCGGCGTCACGCTCATCATCATCACCGGCGGCAACGACCTGTCGGTCGGCGCGCTGATGGGGCTCAACTGCATCGTCATCGCGCATTTTCTGCACTACTTCCCCGGCATGGGTCTCGCGCCGATCCTCCTGATCGCGTTCGCGACGGCGATGCTGGGCGGCGCGTTCAACGGGTTCTGCGTGTCGATCCTTCGGATTCCGGACTTCATCGCGACGCTCTCGACGAAGTTCGTGTTCGTGGGGCTGATGTACGTGTTCGCGATCCACGACCGCTACGGCGGGCTGACGACCGAATCGATCAAGGACCCGGTGATCAAGTGGTTCGGCGGCAAGATCGGCTCCGGCCCGCTCGACGGGCTCTACTACTGCACGATCGCGTTCTTCGCGCTCGCGGCCGTCGCGCAGTTCGTCCTGAAGCGCACGCGCCTCGGAACCAGCCTCTACGCGATCGGCGCGAACCGCAACTCCGCCGAAATCTCCGGCATCAGCTTCGTCCGGACGAAGTTCGCGGCGTTTCTGATCTCCGGGTTCTGCACGTTCGTCGCGGCGCTGTTCTTCATCGGAAAGACGCGCACGGCCGAGGCGGGCGGCGGCGTCGGCTACGAGTTCCGGGCGATCTCGGCGACGGTCATCGGCGGCTGCGCGTTCTCCGGCGGGCGCGGCGACATCGTGGGCACGGTGATCGGCGTGCTGTTCATGCGGGTTCTGGAAAACGGCATCCTGAAATTCGGCTTCCCGACGGAGACGCAGCAGCTTCTCACGGGCGTCGTCATCGTGCTGATGCTGATCTTCGACGCCTTCTACAACGAGTTCATGACCGAACGCTCCCGCAGGCGAGGCGCGATGGCGCGGGAAATGGCGGTGATCAAATGATCGTCGAGATGAAGGGCATCGAGAAGGTATTCTCGCACGTGCACGCGCTCAAGGGCGTCGATTTCAGCGTGCGCCGCGGCGAGGTGCACGCGCTGCTCGGCGAAAACGGCGCGGGCAAATCGACCTTGATCAAGGTGCTGACCGGCGTCTACCCGAAGGACGGCGGCGAGATCGTCTTCGACGGAAAACCGGTCGAGATCGAGTCGCGCGACGACGCGTTCAAACTCGGCATCGCGGTCATCTTCCAGGAATTCTCGCTGATCCCGACGCTGTCGGTCACGCAGAACATCCTCTTGGGCAAGGAGAAGCAGAAGTTCGGCGTGCTCCGGAAGAAGGCGATGCGCAAGGAGGTCGCGGAGCTCATCGAGCGGTTCGACTTCCCGCTGAACCCGGACGACATCATCGAGACGCTGTCCGTCGCGCAGAAGCAGATGGTCGAAATCCTCAAGGCGCTCTCGACGAACGCGCGGCTGATCGTCATGGACGAGCCGACCGCGTCCCTGAGCGCGAAGGAGAGCGAGATGCTCTACAGGATCATCGCGCAGCTGCGCGACCGCGGCGTGTCGATCATCTACATCTCGCACCGGCTCGAGGAGGTGTTCGCGCTCTCCGACCGCATCACGGTGCTGCGCGACGGCCACCTCGTCGGCGTGATCGAGCACGACGACATCGTGCCGGACAAGGTCGTCAACATGATGATCGGCAAGGAGCTGAGCGACGCGACCGCCTCTCGGAACCTGAGCGTCTCTTCCGCGCGCACGGTGCTCGAGGTCAAAAACCTCTCGAGCCTCGGAAAATACGAGAACGTCTCGTTCGAGGTCAAGGCGGGCGAGGTCGTCGTGCTGACGGGGCTCGTGGGCTCCGGGCGCACGGAGGTGCTGCGCAGCATCTTCAGCGCCGACCGCTACGACTCCGGCGAGATTCTCTTCGAGGGCAAAAAGCTTCCGAAGAGCACCGCGAAGGTGATCGACAGGGGCTTCGGGCTGATCCCGGAGGACCGCCGCACGCAGGGCTTCGTGCCGCTTCTGTCGGTCGAAAAGAACGTCGCGAGCACGAACTACGACACCTTGAGCAAGCACGGGTTCGTGCTGCGCCGCAGGGAGAGGGAGCTCGGCCAGAGGGCGGTCAAGATCGTCGACCTTAGGCCCGCGAACCCGGCCGTGCCGGTCGGCAACCTCTCCGGCGGAAACCAGCAGAAGGCCGTGCTCGCGAAGTGGCTCACGCGCGATCTGAAGGTGATTCTGGTCGACGAGCCGACGGTCGGCATCGACATCGGCGCGAAGGACGAGATCTACAACTTCATCGAGGGGCTCGCGAAAGAGGGCGTCGCGGTGCTGCTCGTCAGCTCCGACATCGCCGAGGTGCTGCGCGTCGCGCACCGCATCATCGTCATGAAGGAAGGCCGCATCATACACGAGTTCCACGAGGGCGTCGCGACGCAGGCGGACATCTTGCTCGCCGCCTCCGGCATACGCGCCGAGAGAAAGGAGGCGTGAACCATGCAGAAGAAATGGCTTGCGCGCCTGTACAAGAACAGGCAACTGGTGATACTCGTCCTCCTGTGCCTCGTGTTCGCGGTGCTTTTGCCCCGGAAATTCCTGACGATCGGCAACTTCCGGAACATCCTCTACGCGATCTCCCTGCAGGGCATCATGATCTGCGGCGCGACGTTCCCGGTGCTGCTCGCCGGCATCGACCGCACCGTCTCCGGCTCGGCCGCGCTCGCGGGCGCGGTGTGCTGCACGACGATCGTCAGCCACGGCTTCTCGACCGGGGGGACGCTCTTGGGCGTCTTGTTGGGCATCGGCGTGGGGCTGCTCTCCGGCGTGTTCCACGGGCTGGTGCTGAGCCGCTTCAACATCCCCGCGTTTTTGCTGACGCTCGCGACCTCGGAGATACTCTACGGCCTCGTGCAGACCGTGACCGGCAACCAGCTGATCAACGTGATGAACGCGAAGCTGTTCAACCTCGTCGGGAGCTCGCGGATACTCGGCGTGCCGGTACCGGTGTACATTTTGCTCGCGTGCTTTTTGTTCACCTACGTCATGCTCAACCACACCGTCTACGGCAGGCACCTCTACTGCGTCGGCGGAAACCGCGAGGCGGCGAAGCTCTCGGGCATCAACGTCCGCAAGATCATCATCGTCGCCTACATCGTCTCCGGCGTCATGGGCGCGCTGTCCGGCCTCGTGCTCTCGAGCATGAACCAGCAGGCATCCGCGAGCCAGGCGAAGGGGTATGAAAACGACGTGCTCGCCGCGATCGTCGTCGGCGGCGTATCGCTGCGCGGCGGCGCGGGCACGATACAGGGCGCGATGTTCGGCGCGCTTCTGATCGGCATTTTGACGAACGGGCTGCAGCTTCTGGGCGTCGCGTCTGTGTACCACGACCTGATCAAGGGCCTGATCATCATCGCCGCGGTCGCCGTCGACATGTACTCGAGCCACAAGATGAGCGGCCTCAAGCGCGGCTCGGCGCTCAGGCGCATGTTCCGGAGGCACCGGCACGAATCGCAACTGAAGGCGGGAGCATAGGAGGGCGGCCGATGGATTGCTACCGGCTGGGGCTCTACGAGAAGGCGATGCCCGCGGGCCTCGGCCCGGAGACTTGGTTCCGGGCGGCGCGCGAGGCGGGATTCGACTTTCTGGAGATCAGCATAGACGAGACGGACGGGCGGCTTGCGCGGCTCGACTGGAACTTGGCCGCGCGCGACGGGCTTTCGAAGGCGATGCGCGCGGAGGGCGTGCCTGTCTCGACGATGTGCCTGAGCGGCCATAGAAGGTATCCGCTCGGGAGCAGGTCGCCCGAGGTCCGGAAGAAATCGATGGAGATCCTGCGCAAGGCGGTGGTGTTCGCCGAGGACCTGGGCATACGCCTGATACAGCTCGCGGGCTACGACGTCTACTACGAGGACGGCGGCGCGGACACGCGCAAATGGTTTCAGGAAAACCTCGCCGAGGGCGTCCGCTTCGCCGCCGCGCACGCGGTGCAGCTGGGCTTCGAGACGATGGAGACGCCGTTCATGGACACAGTCTCGAAGGCGATGGCCTTCGTGCGCGAGATCGACAGCCCGTACCTCGGCGTCTACCCCGACCTCGGCAACCTGACGAACGCCTGCCGCATCTACGGCACGCGCGTCGAGGACGAACTCGAGTGTGCCCGGGGACATTTCCTCGCGATGCACATAAAGGAGACCGAGGAGGGCAAGTACCGCGACATGCGCTTCGGGACCGGGAAGGTCGACTTCGCCGCGGGCATCCGGAAGGCGCTCGCGATGGGCGTGCGGCTGTTTGTCGCCGAGTGCTGGCACGACGGTGCGGAGGATTGGCGCAATTCGCTTCAGGAGGTCAACCGCTTCGTCCGCGGGATGTTCGAAAAAGCCGAATGACGGACCGCCGGCCCGGGAAAAATCCCGGGCCGGTTTTTTCAGAGCATGAACAGCTCTTTTTTGTAATTCGTCATGCTGTCCGCGCCGGTCCTTCCGACGCGGACGCTGTCCTCGATGCGGAAGCCGCGCTTCGTCTCGCTGTTCCCCATGAAGATATCGACGCAGTAGGTCATGTTCTCGCAGAGCGCATACGCCGAGTTGCTCTCGATCCACGGCGGCTCGCCCTCCATCAGCCCCGTCGCGTGGCACGGGCCGTACAGGAGCCAGTTCCGGTGGCCGTTCCCGTCCATGCAATCGTAGTACGCCTTCGCGACGTTTCCGGCGCTGTTTCCCGCGAAGAGCTGCCCGCAGATCGCCTCGTGCGCCTCGTAGCCGGCCCTGACCGCGTCGACGAGGTACTTCTCCGGCTTCCCGAAGAACATCGGCCGCCCGATCGAGGACGCGTAGCCCTCGTAGCGCGCGCCGATCTGCAGCATCACGAAGTCGTCCTTCTCAATGGCCTTGTGCCGCGCGCGCGAGATCGCCTGATTCCCGCCCGCGCCGGCCAGGAACCACATCGGGTACGCCTCGTTCTCCGCGCCGGCCTCGTACATGGCGGCGGAGGCGAGCCCGCGCACCTGCAGCTCGGTCATGCCGGGGCGGATGTGCGCAAGCGTGTAGTCGAACGCCTTCGCCGTCAGCATGCCCGCATGGCGCATGCAGGCGATCTCGTTCTCGCTCTTGACCATGCGCAGCTCCATCAAGAGCTCGTCGCCGCGCACGATCTCGACGTCGCCGAAGCCCTTCAAAGCGCCTTCGATCTCTATGAACGCCGCGTGCGGGATGAGGTTGTAGCCCGCGATCGCGAAGCGTTTGTAGCTCCTCCCCCCGTCGAGCGCGCCCAGCACGTCCCGGACGGTCTCGAGCTTCTCGCCGGGGTACTCGGGATTCGACGACTCGCGGAACGCCGCGAGCCTTCGGATGTCCGGGATGCGCGAGCGGTCGGCGGCGAACGCGTAGCTCTCCGGGCCGATCAGAAGCACCGGGTCGCCCTCCTGCGCGAGGAGCACTCCGCAGGTCTCGAACGACGGCCAGTAGTCCGACAGGTAGCGCGCGAACTGCGGCTCGGCCTCGTTGCCGAAGGCGAGCAGCGCGTCGACGTCCCGCGCGCGCATCAGCGCCTGCGCGCTCTTCGCGCGCTCGACGAACTCGGAATCGGGGATGCGCGGTCTCTCCATGTTGCCCTCCCGTTTTGCACTTTTTTTCCAGCATAGCAACCCAAACCGGGTTTGTCAACCCTTGACGCCGTTCCCCGTCGACGCTACAATGGATGGGAAAAGAATGTTCGGAGGGATCGCATGCGGATCATTCAAGTGGAGGAACGGGACAAGCGCGGATACATGGACCTGCTGCTGCTCGCGGACGAGCAGGAGAACATGATCGAGAAGTACCTTTACCGGGGTGAGATGTTCGCGCTGTACGACGACGACCTGCGCGCAATCGCGGTCGTCACGGACGAGGGGGGCGGCGATTTCGAGATCAAGAACATCGCGACCGTGCCCGCGTACCAGCGGATGGGGTACGGGAAGGCGCTGATCGAGCACATCGTCCGGCAACATCGCGAATCCGGAAGGACCCTCTACGTCGGAACCGGCGACAGCCCGCTGACGCTCGGGTTTTACGGCCGCTGCGGGTTCGTCCACTCGCACACCGTCAAGAACTTCTTCGTCGACAACTACGACCGGCCGATCGTCGAGGACGGAAAGCAGCTGGTCGATATGATCTATCTCAAGAGGGAGCTCTGAATCCGGGGGCGGGCGAGTCGCTGCGGCGGCAGGCGTATACTCATCATATGATATTATGAATAAACTGTTACAGTTTGCCGTATCCCCTTGACAGGGTGCGGGGCGGCGCAATATACTCTTAACGTAAATCAAGGCCCCGGTTGCGGCAAGGCAGGTGCGCTCATGCAGTTCAAATCCAAGTGCGACGCGATCGTCGACGACATATTCTCGAAGGTCGTAAACCGCGTCTACGCGGCGGGCGACCGGCTGCCGGCGGAGGCCGAGCTCTGCAGGAGCTACGACGTCAGCCGCGTGACGGTGCGGGAGAGCCTGAAGAAGCTGCAGATGATGGACGTGATCTCGATCGAGCAGGGGCGGGGCACGTTCGTAAAGGGCGTCAATCTGGGTAGCTTCATGAAGCCGATGTTCAGCCTGATCGACTTCGGGGACTTCGACATCAACACGATCTACGACGCGCGCCTGTACATCGAGGCGGGCACGAGCCGTCTGGCGGCGATGAACCGCACGAAGGAGAACCTGGAGGTACTCGCGGAGATCCTCGAAAGGATGCGGGGATTGCAGGGCGCGACGGACAAGAAGAGCCTCGCGGCGCTGCGGGAGGCGGACGCGCAGTTTCACATACACGTGGCGATGGCCTCGAGAAACGAAATCCTGAAGGCGGCGGTGATCAACCTGGAGACGATCAGCGCGGCGTGCGCGAAGCGCGTGGGCAAGACCTACGCGGCGCTGGAGGACGTGTACGACGAGCACCGGCGCATCTTCGAGGCGATCCGCGACGGCGACGCCTCCGAGGCCGAGCGCGCGATGGTTGCGCACACGATCAAGTCCGAGGACTTCCTCCGCTGACAAAACGACAGTAAACGACAAGGGGACGCCCCCGGTTTGCCGAAATTGGTATGATGATCTTATAACGGAGGCGCGGACATGGAGCAAAACGAGCGGGAGCGCGGCGTGCTTCAATACATCGACGATCACCGGGACGAGCTGTTCGGGATGCTTCTGCGCCTTCTGGCCGTGCCGTCGGAGAACCGGCGCGCGCAGGGCGACGAGCTCGCCTGCGCCGAGGCCGTGCGCGGCATGTACCTCGAGCTGGGGCTCGAGACCGAGCTCTATTTCCCGGACGACTATGTCCGCGATCACCCGGAATTCCTGCCCGGCCGCGGAACCGACAAGAGGCCGAACGTCGGCGGCGTGCTCCGCGGAAGCGAGGGCGCGAGGAGCGTGATGCTCGCCGCGCACACGGACACGATGCCCGTCGGCGACCCGTCCGCCTGGACGCGCAACCCGCTCGGCGAGGTCGCCGGCGGGCGCATCTACGGCCGCGGCAGCGGCGACGACAAGTGCGGCATCGCCGCGGGCGCGTTCCTGCTGCGGGCGTTTCGGAGGCTGGGAATTCGGCTCAAGCAAAACGTCGTGCTCTCGGCCTACTGCGACGAGGAATACGGCGGCGGCAACGGCAGCATCGCCTCCTGCGTCAAGTACCCCTGCGACATGTACATAAACCTCGACGGCGGCAACGGCGGCCGAGAGGTCTGGACCTGCGCCGTGGGCGGGCAGGTGCTTCGCATCGAGGTACATGCGCGCGCGCCGAAGGACACGGCCGCGCCGGTGCTCGAGGGGCTGTGGGCCGCGAAGCGGGAGGTGGAGAGGTTCGGCCGCCGGCGCGACGCGGAGCTCAACGCGCACCCGTTCTACGCGGAATTTCGCAAGGCCAACACGATCACGCGCATACTGTCTTTCCGGTGCGGCAGCGAGGGCGTCGACCTGTCCCGCGGCTTTCTGGACTTCGTGTTCTACACGGTGTCCGAGCGCGCCGCGATCGAGGCGGAGCTCAAGCAAATGGAAGACAGTTTGCGCGCGGAGCTCGGCGGCATGGGGCTCGACGTCTCCTTTTATCCGCGGAGCCGCTGCTTCGACTACATCCGCGCCGACGAAAACGACCCGTCGATCCGGCTGCTGCTCCAATGCGCCTCCGAGGTCGAGGGTCGCGAGGTCGTGGCGGCGGGGGCGTGTCTGTCCGACTACTTCCTCTACTACAAGTTCGGCTCGCCG
This sequence comes from Firmicutes bacterium ADurb.Bin467, assembly GCA_002068815.1. Taxonomy (GTDB): domain Bacteria; phylum Bacillota; class Clostridia; order Christensenellales; family Aristaeellaceae; genus Pullichristensenella. Next base: position 16,667 of record MWAC01000025.1, read on the forward strand.
GTGAGCGTCACCTGGGGCGTGTTCCGGGACTTCGCGCTGCCCGGCGGCGCGCACCAGCCCGACGAGTACGTCGAGGCGGACGCGCTTTTGAACCACGCGAAGGCGCTGGCGCTGTTTTTGCTGCGCTGGTGCGGCGTCGAGGAGGGCTCTCGCACGGAGACGTGTGAAAATAAGCTGTGAAGGGGTATGAAATCATGAAGAAAATGCTCGCACTCTGCCTGGCCCTGCTGTTTGTGCTGACGGGGTTCGCCGCGGCGATCGCCGAGGAGCCCGTCAGCGCCGAGACCTACTACTACATCGCGCCGCTGGCCAACCTCGAGTACTGGCTCGCGCACCGCGCCGGCCTCGAGGACGCGTGCAAAGAGCTCGGCGTGACGGCGAAGTTCGTCGGCGACGACGGGCTGGACGTCGACGCGATGTGCGCCGTCATCGGAACCGCGCTGAACGACCCGAACTGCGCCGGCATCGTCATGCAGGCGAACTTCGCGGACGCGTATGAGCCGTACGTCGTCGAGGCGAAGGAAAAGGGCATCCCGGTCTGCTACCAGACGGTCGACGGCGTCGACGGCTCCGCGCGGCTGAGCTTCCTCGGCACCGACTACGTGCAGTACGGGCGGGTCATGATGCAGCAGGCCGCCGAGGCCGCCGGGGGCAAGGGCAACGTGATCGTCTCGAACGCGCTGTCCGCGGGCTCGAACGCCGTCGCGGACGTGATGGCCGGCATACGCGCCGAGGTCGAAAACTGGCCCGAGATGAAGATCGTGGCCGAGGTCGACGACAACTCCGACGCCGCCGTCGCCGCGCAGAAGGTCGGCGCCGCGCTGCTGGCGAACGCGGGTGTCACCGTCGTCATCGGCGGCCAGTCGACCTCCGCGATCGGCGCGGTCACGGCCATCAAGGAGGCCGGGCTGTCCGGGGACGTGAAGGTCATCTCGATCGACCGCGACTCCGCGACGCTCGAGTTCGTCAAGAGCGGCGACATCTACGCGACCGTCGCCGGCAAGCAGTATACCGAGGTCTACTACGGCGTCAAGCTCTGCTACGACTTCAACCACGGCGCGAAGAACGCGTTCTCGAACGACGACGCGCTCGCCGGCCTCGTGATCGCCCCCTCGTTCATCGACACCGGCTCCTTGATCATCAACCAGAGCAACGTCGACAACTTCCTGAACTTCTCGTACGCCACCCGCTGACGATGGGCCTCTCCCCGGCATTCCCTCGGGAATGCCGGGGATTTGGGAAGAAGGGAGGTCTGCCGCTTGGACGACTGTGTACTCCATTTAAGAGGCATCGTCAAGGAGTTTCCCGGCGTAAAGGCGCTGGACGACATGCACTTCGACCTCTGCCGCGGCGAAATCCACGCGCTGCTCGGCGAAAACGGCGCGGGAAAATCGACCTTGATGAAGGTGCTCTCGGGCATCTGCCAGCCGGACGCCGGCGAGGTGCTCTTCGAGGGCGAGAAGATCCGGCTGAAGGACACGATGGACGCCGAAAAGCGGGGCATCAGCATCGTGCATCAGGAACTCGCGGTGTTCGCGACCTCGACCGTCAGCGAAAACGTGTTTGTGAACCGCCCGCCGCGCACGCGCTGGGGCGGCATCGACTACCGCCGCATGCACCGCGAGGTGCGCGCGCTGCTCGACCAATACGGCTTCCCCGACGTCAACGAGCGGCGCGCGATGCGGCGCCTGAGCATCGGCCGCCAGCAGATCGTCGAGATACTTAGGGCCGTCAAGAAAAACGCGAAGATACTGATTCTGGACGAGCCGACCTCGGCGCTCACCGAGAGGGAGACGAACGTGCTGATGCAGATCATGCGGACGCTCAACGACAAGGGCGTGTCGATCATCTACATCTCCCACCGCCTCGAGGAGGTCTTTCGCATCTGCGACCGGGCGACGGTCATGCGCGACGGCAAATACGTGACGACGCTGCGGGTCCGGGACACCTGCAAGGACGAGCTCGTGCGCCACATGGTCGGGCGCGACGTGGTGTACAACTACGGCGCGGGCACGAGCCCCGTCGGGGGCGAGCTCTTGCGCGTCGAGGGGCTCTCGTACAAGCGCGCGCTCAAGGACGTGTCGTTTTCGCTTCACCGCGGCGAGGTGCTGGGCTTGGCAGGGCTCGAGGGCGCCGGGCGCACGGAGCTCCTCGAGTGCATCTTCGGCGTGCACCCGCCGACCGCGGGCGCGATCTACATAGACGGCGCGAGGGCGCACATCCCCTCGCCCGGCGCGGCGAAGGCGCTCGGCATGGCCTACATCACGAAGGACCGCAAGAACAAGGGGCTGTTTCTGCGCATGTCGATCCGCGACAACGTGCTCGCCGCGAACGTCGACCGCTTCATCCGCCGCGGGTTCATGCAGTTCAAAAAGGCGACCGAGTGCGCGAAGGAGTACCGGCACACGTTCCAGATCAAGGCGCCGGGCGTCGACAAGAAGGTCCGGCAGCTCTCCGGCGGCAACCAGCAGAAGGTGCTGATGGCGATGTGGATGAGCCGCCACCCGCGGATACTCCTGATCGACGAGCCCACGCGCGGCATCGACGTCGGCACGAAGGAGTCCATCCACGCGATGATCCGCGAATTCGCCCGGCAGGGGATCGGCGTACTGATGATCTCCTCCGAGATGCCGGAGCTCATCAGCGCCTCCGACCGCGTGCTCGCACTGTACGAGGGCCGCGTGTCCGGCGAGCTTCCGCTCGGGCGCATCACCGAGGAGCGCATCATGGCGCTGACCAGCGGCCTCGAGGCCGAGTGAGGAGGGAACGGCATGTCTGAAAAAACCGAGCCCCGCGAGGGCGGCCTGAAATACGTCGTCGGGCGAATCTTCGAGGTGCGCGAGATCGTGATCCTGCTGCTGGTCCTGCTGCTCTCGGTGTTCATGTCGCTCAACAACCGCCAGTTCCTAAGCGCCGCGAACTTCCGCATCGTCGGCAACTACATGGCGACCGACATGATCATCGGCGCGTTTCTGACGGTCTCGCTGATCGCCGGCAACACCGATTTCTCGGTCGGCTCGAACATGGGCTGCTCGGCGTTCGTCTGCGGGCTGATGCTGAACGCGGGCCTGCCGATCCCGGTGTGCATCTTGGGCGGGCTGCTGACCGGCATCGCGATCGGGGCGCTCAACGGCTTCATCGTCGTCCGGCTCAAGGTGCTGCCGATGATCGCGACGATGGGCACGTGGATGGCGTTCAAGGGCGTGGGGCTGATGATCATCAACTCGTCGACGCTGTCGAACTTCCCGATGGCGTTCAAGGCGATCGTGCAGAACTGGAACGTGTTCGGCGTCTCGACCCTGATCGTGTGCATGCTCGCGATCACGCTCGCCGCCGCGTTTTTGCTGAAGTACATATCGTTCTTCCACCAGGCGTACTTCATCGGCTCGAACCCGGAGTCCGCGCGCCTGTCGGGCATCGGCGTCAAGCGGTTTGTCTACGCGCTCTACATGCTGATCGGGCTGTGCGCGGCGTTCGCGGGCGTGCTCTCGATCTCGCGCTACGGCTCCGCGCCGGCGTCGCTCGGGCAGGGCGTCGAGTTCCGCGTGATTTCGGCGCTGTTGATCGGCGGCGTGTCGCTCAACGGCGGCGAGGGCTCGATCCTCGGAACGTTCCTGGGCATTCTGCTGATGGCGCTGATCTCGAACGCGCTGACGCTGTTTAACATCGACACGAACCTGCAGAGCGTGCTCATCGGCAGCATCATGGTGGTCTCCGTGGCCATCGACGAGGCCAACCGCCGCCGGCACGGCTGACTTAAGAAAAGGATGGAGAAAGATATGATAAGCGAATTCCGCTTTCAACCGGCCCCGTGGCTCCCGAAATACGCCCCCGAGGTGCTCGAGCGCGCGCGCAATATCCGCCGCGAGGAGATGGAGTACACAAACGAAAACGGGTACAGCGTGCGCGTCGTGCACGACCCGACGCTCATGATGGTGATGGACGTGTTCCACCGCATCTATCTGAGCGACGTGAACGACACGCCTCTTGCGATGATCTTCCCGAACCAGTGGCCGGGGGCGTATCAGGCGATCGCGGAGACGATCAACCGCCACAATGTCTCCTGCCGAAACGTCCACGCGTTCGCGATGGACGAGTGGGCCGACGAGGACGGAAACGTCGCGCCGCTCACCTACGGCGCGGGGCTGGGCTATTCGTTCCGGCACCACTTCTACGGGAAAATCCGCGAGGACCTGCGGCCGGACGTCGGGCACTGGCATGTATTTACCAATGAAAACAAGGGGACGGACGTCTATTCCTCGATCATCGAGGAGGTCGGCGGCGGCGGCGCGGACGTCGTGTATTCCGCGACCGGCTGGCCGGGCCACACCGCGTTCATCGACCCCGGCGCGCCGGAGTTCCATGCGGATTCGCTCGAGGAATTCCTGACGCTCGGCTCCAGGCTCACGACCGAGACGCCGCTGACGATCTGCGAAAACGCGCTGTTCGCGCCGATGGGCGCGTCCGGCGACGTCTGGGCGGTGCCGCCGCGCGCGGTCACGATCGGCCCGCGCGACATCGCGAACGCCCGTGAGCGGTTCGAGCTGCACAGCTTCTGCAACCCCGGCGGCGAATCGTGGCAGCGGATGATCTCGCGGCTCGAGCTCTACGGCCCGATCTCGATGGAGTGCCCGGCGTCGATCATGCGGCTGGGCAAGGGAATCTGCTACGTCAGCGAGGCGATCGCGAAGCCGTTCGGGAGCTGGACGTACGGGCTTGCGGATCACCTTCTCTAAAGGGCGCTCTATTTCAGGAACTGCCGGGTCTGAAAGAACCCCTCCCACGGGTCGGCGCCCTGAATCCTCGCAAGCGCATCCCGCATGGCGATCCCGTCGGGCGCGATCTGGTCGAGCTCGTCCCAGCGGATGGGCATGGACACCTTCGCGCCCTTTCGCGCGCGGATCGAGTACGGGGCGACGCTCGTCGCGCCGCGGCCGTTGCGTATCCAGTCGATGAATATCCTGCCCTTGCGGTTGACCTTGCGGACGTTGCTCGTGTAGCAGTCGGGCCACTTCTGCTCCATCACCTCGGCGACGCGCCTCGCGAAGTCGTGAAACGCGTCCCACGAGGCGGAGGGCTCGAGCGGCACGACGGCGTGGTAGCCCTTGCCGCCGCTCGTCTTGAGGTACGAAGTCAGCGAGAGCTCGTCGAGTATGCTCTTCAGATCGCGCACGCCGGCCCGCACCGTGTTAAGGTCCATCCCCTCGTCCGGGTCGAGGTCGAACACCATCATGTCCGGCTGTTCGAGCGTCTCGACGCGGCTGCCCCAGATGTGGAACTCGAGCGTGCCCATCTGCGCCTCGGAGATCAGCCCGGCGGCGCCCTCGATGTAGAAATAGTCCTCGATCTCGCCCTCGCTGTTCGGGATCGCGACGGTCACCGCGCCGCCGCTTCCCGGGCCGGGGTGCTTTTTGTAGAAGCAGGCTTCCGATACGCCCTTCGGGCAGCGCACGATGCTGAG
>MWAC01000026.1 GCA_002068815.1 Firmicutes bacterium ADurb.Bin467
GTGGCCGAGCGGGCTCTTCTCCATCCACCTGCCGAGGCCCGTGAACCGCTCGACCGCGAGCAGCACGAAGAAGCCGAGGCCCCACAGCGCGTACGTCCACGCCGCGCCGTGCCAGAGGCCGGTCAGCGTCCAGACGACGAACATGTTGAACAGCAGCCGCCCTTTCCCGACGCGGCTCCCGCCCAGCGGTATGTACAGGTAGTCCTGAAACCAGGTGCCCAGCGATATGTGCCAGCGCCGCCAGAACCCGGCGACCGATTTCGCGATCAGCGGGTGCTCGAAGTTCTCGAGAAAGTGGAAGCCGAACATCCGCCCGAGGCCGATCGCCATGTCGGAATAGCCGGAGAAGTCGTAGTACACCTGCAAGAGGTACGCAAACGCCGCGAGCCACGCGCCGAGCACCGAGAGCTCGTCCCTGGGCAGCTTGAACGCCGTGTCGACCATCAGCCCCAGGTTGTTCGCCAAAATCATCTTCTTCGAGAAGCCGACCATGAACCGCCGGACGCCCGCCGAGAAGTCCTCGACGTTCTCCCTGCGGCCCTCGATCTCGTCGGCGATCGTCTGATAGCGGACGATCGGGCCGGCGATCAACTGCGGGAAGAACGACACGTACAGGCAGACGTTGAAGAAGTTCTTCTGCATCCGGCCCTCGCCGCGGTAGACGTCGATCACGTAGCTCATTGCCTGAAACGTGAAGAACGATATGCCGATCGGCAGCGCGATCTGGGGCACCGGGAAGTGCGCGCGGAACACGAAATTCACGGTGTTCAGGAGGAACATCAGGTACTTGTAGACGCCGAGCAGCCCGATGTTCATGATGACCATCAGCGCCATCACGCGCTTGGCCGCCCGCTTGTCCTCCCGCACGCGGTCGACCCACATGCCGAACACCCAGTTCATGAAGATCGAGCCGAGCATCACCAGCACGAACACCGGCTCTCCCCAGCCGTAGAAGCCGAGGCTCATGAACGTCAGAAACAGGTTGCTCGCCCGCCGCCACCGCTTCAGCAGATAGTAACCGACCAGCGTGAACACCAAAAAGAATAAAAACTCAGCACTCGAAAAAACCATCGACGATACGCTCCCAATCGCCCGGCCGCTATGCGCCCGCGGCCGGCGGACTCTTTTGTCTCTTGCCGAATTTGCGCCCCGCGCGCTGCTTGGCGACCGCGACGTCGCCGGGCTCGGCGAGCGCGGCCTTGAGGATCAGCACCATAACCGGCGCGAGCAGCATGCCGCCGAAGCCTATCATCCGAAGCCCCGCGTACATCGCGGCCATCGTGACGAGCGGATAGAGCCCCAACTGCACGCTGACGACGCGCGGCTCGACGATCTGCCGCGTGACGATGATCAGCATATAGAGCACCGCGACGCCCGCGCCGAGGCCGTAGTTCCCGGCGACGAAGCCGTAGACCGACATCGGCAGCAGGAACAGCCCCGCGCCGATGATCGGCAGCGCGTCGATGACGCCGATCACGAGCCCGAGCAGCACCGCGTAGGGCACGCGCAGCACCGTGAAGCCGATCGACAGCTCGATCGCGACCAGCGTCATGATGATCAGCGCCGCCTTGATCTGCCCGGCGATGCCGCGGAACACCGTGTCCTTGAGCGTCGTGAACTTCCCGGAGACGCGCTCGGGCATCCAGCGCCGGAAGAACGCGCCGATGCGCTCGCGGTCGGCGACCATGTAGAACGTGCCCATGACGGTCAGGACGACGAACAGCACGATCTGCGGCACGTTCATCGCCGTGTCGAACGTCCAGCGCGCGATCGAGCCCGCGACCGTCGAGGCGATCGACGTAATCCACGTCACCAATTCGGAGAACATCCGGTTGATGATCGCGACGACCTCCTCACTCGCGAACTCCAGCTTCAGCCCGCCCTCGGACGTCCACTGCTGCGCGAACTTGACCGCCTGGCTCGCCCAGCCGGGCAGCGCAGCGATCAGCGAGCGCAATTCCTCGATCAGCCGCGCGGCGATCAGGAACATGAGCGTGAGGATCGCGCCGTACATCACGAGCACCGCGATCAGGCTCGCGAGCTTCGCCGGCAGGTGGATCTTCCGGAATCCCTTTTCGAGGAGCTTCGCCACCGGACGGATCAGCCACGCCAGCACCATCGCGATCGCGCTCGGCGCGACGTAGGGGAACAGCCCGCCGATGAGAAACATGACCGACAGCACCAACAGCACCACGGCGACGCGGCGCGGCAGGTCGTTCCAGTCGCGGTTGAACTTGATTACATGCTCCCAGAAGCCCATTGCTTCCTCCCTCGTCCGTATTGCGTATAAAGCTACTCGTATATTATACGAAAAACCGCACGATTTGTAAAGCAAGGGGGGAATCTTTCATAAAAACTAGAGATTTCCAAACGAAAACGCCCCCGTCGGGGGGCGAAAGCGCGTGATTTTCGGGGTTTCAGATGCTCTCCATCAGCTTTTCGGCGTCCTTGCCGACCAGCGCGACCGAGCCCGGGGCGCTCAGGATCCGCTTCGCGAGCGCGTTGACGCCCTCGAACGTGATCGCGTTGATCTGCGCGATGACCTCGTCCTCGGTGCGCGTGCGGTTAAGCAGCAGAAGCCTCCGCCCGGCGGCGTTCATCCTAGAGGCGGTCGACTCAAGCCCCAGGATGTAGCTCGCCTTCAATTGCTCGCGCGCCATCTCGAATTCCTCGCGCGCCATGCCCTTTTCGGCGAGGCTTTGAATCTCCTCGCGCGCCATATCGACGACCGTTTTCAGGCAGTCCGGCCGCGTCGCCGCGTAGACCGAGAGCATGCCGCAATCCGTGTAGGTGTTCGGGTAGCTGTAGATCGAGTAGGCCATGCCCTTTTCCTCGCGGATCTTCTGGAACAGCCGCGAGGACATCGACCCGCCGAGCACGCTGTTGATCAGCGAGAACTCGTACGTCTCGTCCGCGCCGATCGCGACGCCGGGGAAGCCCAGGCAGACGTTCGCCTGCTCGATGTCCTTTTCGCGGAAGAGCCGGGACGGCGAGACGAGGTTCGTGCGGAAGTCCGCGAGCGACCGCTGGCGCGCGTCCCAGCGCCCGAGGTGGTTCTCGGCGAGCTCGCAGACCCGGTTCCAGTCGTAGTTGCCCGCGAGCGCCAACACCGCGCTTGCCGGCGCGTACATGTTCTTCCAGTAGGTCAGCATGCCCTCGCGCGTGAAGCCGGAGACGGTCTCCTCGGTGCCGAGGATCGGGCGCGCGACCGGCTGGTCGCCGAAGTGCGAGAGCATGATCAATTCGTGCACGACGTCCTCGGGCGAGTCCTCGGCCATCGCGATCTCCTCGATGACGACGCCCTTCTCCTTCTCGAGCTCTTGGGGGTCGAACTTCGGCGCGGTCGCGAGGTCGCTGAGCACGTCCATCGAGAGCGGCAGGTGCTCGTCGACGACCTTCGCGTAGAAGCAGGTGCACTCCTTCGACGTGAACGCGTTGAGCTGCCCGCCGACCGCGTCCATCTCCTCGGCGATCTGCCGCGCGCTGCGCTTTTCGGTGCCCTTGAACACCATGTGCTCGAGGAAGTGGCTGATGCCCGCCTCCGGCACGATCTCGTACTGCGAGCCCGCGTTCAGCCACAGTCCGACCGAGACCGAGCGGAAGTGGTCGATCTTTTCGCCGATGACGCGCAGGCCGTTTTTCAAAGTGAGCCGGTCAAACAAATTGATAACCTCCATTGTCCGGCGGACCGGATGCCCGCCGCGTTCGTACCAGATGCAGCCATAGGGTAATATGCCACCCGGAGGGGCGCCTCATGCGGATGTTGAAGGAAAGCCCCCGGCAATGGCCGGGGGTCTTTGGGAAATCGTCAGCGCCTCGGGGGCCTGCCTCCGCGATCCCCGCCGCGGTCTCCCGGGCGGCCTCCGCGGTCGCCGTCGCGGCGCGGGGGGCGGCGGACGGGCATCGACTCGTCGGAGTACTTGATGTCGTTGCGCACGAGGTTGACGCGGCCCTGCGGGTCGATCTCGGCCACCTTGCACTCGATCAGGTCGCCGATCTTGACGACGTCCTCGACCTTCTCGACGCGGCCCTCGGCCAGCTTCGAGATGTGGATCATGCCGTCCTTGCCCGGGGCGTATTCGACGAACGCGCCGAACGACATGATGCGCACGACCTTGCCCGTGAACACCTCGCCGACCTGCAGCTCCTTGACGATCCCCTCGATCATCGACTTCGCGCGCTGCGCGGCCGCGTCGTCGGCGGTCGCGATGAACACGCTTCCGTCGTCCTCGATGTCGATCTTGACGCCGGTCTCCTCGATGATCTTGTTGATCATCTTGCCGCGCGGGCCGACGACCTCGCCGATCTTCTCGGGGTTGATGAAGAAGTGTATGATCTTCGGCGCGTACTTCGAGAGCTGCGGGCGCGGCGCGGGCAGCACCTCGAGCATCTTCTCGAGTATGTGCATGCGGCCGTCGTACGCCTGCGCGAGCGCCTGCTTCAGGATCATCTCGTCGATTCCCTTGATCTTGATGTCCATCTGGATCGCGGTGATGCCCTTCGCGGTGCCGGCGACCTTGAAGTCCATGTCGCCCAGGAAGTCCTCGAGGCCCTGTATGTCCGTCAGCACGGCGACCTTGCCGGAATCCACGTCCTTGATCAGGCCCATCGCGACGCCCGCGACCGGCCGCTTGATCGGCACGCCAGCGTCCATCAGCGCGAGCGTCGAGCCGCACACGGACGCCTGCGAGGTCGAGCCGTTCGAGGACATGACCTCGCTGACGAGCCTGAGGCAGTACGGGAACTCCTCGACCGGTGGGATCATCGGCTCGAGCGCGCGCTCGGCCAAGGCGCCGTGGCCGATCTCGCGGCGGCCGGGGCTGCGCATGGGCTTCGCTTCGCCGGTCGAATAGCCGGGGAAGTTGTAGTGGTGCATATACCGCTTCGTCTCTTCGAGGCCGATGCCGTCGATGATCTGCTGCTCGGACACCGGCGCCAGCGTCGCGACCGTCATGACCTGCGTCTGGCCGCGCGTGAACACGCCGCTTCCGTGCGGGCGCGGAAGGACGCCGACCTCGCACCAGATCGGGCGAACCTCGGTCAATTTGCGCCCGTCGGGGCGCACGCCGTCCGCGATGATGTGGCGGCGCATGACTTCCTTCTGCAGCGAGTACAGCGCGTCGCCGACCTCGCCCTCGCGGCCCTCGAACTGCTCCTTGAAGTGCTCGGAGACCTCGGCCTTGACCTGTTCCTCGCGCGCCTGGCGCTCCGAACGCTCGAACGTCTCGAACATCCACTCGACCTTGGGAAGCGCGAATTCGCGCACGGCCGCCTTCACGTCGTCGCCCGGAAGAACGAGCGGGAATTCCTTTTTCGGGACGCCGAGCTCGGCGACGATGCCGTTGATGAACTGGACGATCTTCTTGATCTCCTCGTGCGCGAAGAGTATGCCCTTGAGCATGACCTCCTCGGACACTTCCTTCGCGCCGGCCTCGACCATCAGGACCGCCTCGGCGGTCCCCGCGACCGTCAGCGCCAGCAGTGAGGCGTCGCGCTGCTCGTCGGTCGGGTTGACGATGTACTCGCCGTCGATGAAGCCGACGTTGACCCCGCTGATCGGGCCCGCCCACGGGATCTCGCTGATCGCGAGCGCGGCGGAGGAGCCGATCATCGCGGGGATGTCGGGGGAGTTGTTCGTATCTACGGACATGACCGTCGCGACGACGGACACGTCGTGCCGCATGCCCTTCGGGAACAGCGGGCGCAGCGGGCGGTCGATGAGCCGGGAGGTCAGAATGGCCTTCTCGGCCGGACGGCCCTCGCGGCGGTTCCAGCTTCCCGGGATGTGGCCGACCGCGTACAGCTTTTCCTCGAAATCGACGCTCAGCGGGAAGAAGTCGATGCCCGGGCGGGGCGTGTCGGAGACGGTGCAGTTCGTGAGCACGCATGTGTCGCCGTAGCGGACGAAGCACGCGCCGGAAGCCTGCTCGGCGTACTTGCCGAACTCGAGCGTGAGCGTGCGGCCGCCCAGCTCCATGGAATAGGTTTTGAACATGCGGATATTTCCTCCTTCGGGTCGTTGGGGGGCTCCGCACATGGACGCACGCCTGCGAAAGCAGTGTTTCGCACCCTAGCGTCCATGTGCGAACGGTTCTTCCATTTTGCAAACTGCGCCGCCGCGCGGATGTCCGGCGGCGGCGCAGGAGATGCCGTTTGAGGCAGCGCGCGAAGCGCCGAGGTTCCCGGGTTCCGGGGAATAGGTTACTTGCGCAGGCCGAGCTTCGCGATCAGCGTGCGGTAGCTCTCGATGTCGGTCGACTTGAGGTAGTCCAGCAGGCCGCGCCTCTGGCCGACCATCAGGAGCAGGCCGCGCCTCGAGTGGTGGTCCTTCTTGTGGATCTTCAGGTGCTCGTTCAGGTGGTTGATGCGCGCGGTCATGAGCGCAACTTGGCTTTCAGCCCCACCGGTGTTCTTCTCGGAACCGCCGTGCTGCTTGAAAATTTCCTTCTTGGCCTCTGTGGTCAGGTACATGGTCGTTCGAAACAGGCGGCAAATATAGGCGCCTTCCCCATACGCCGTTACGGTTTTCTCCGCCGGCCGTAGCAACTACCCTTTGAAGAGGGTGAAAAGCCGTGAAAGCGTGGCCTTCAGGTCCTTACGCTCCACGATCTTGTCCAAGAAACCATGCTCCAGCACGAATTCGCTGGTCTGGAAGCCTTCGGGCAGGTCCCGGCCGATGGTTTCGCGCACCACGCGCGGTCCGGCGAATGCCACCAGCGCCTTGGGCTCGGCGATGTTCAGGTCGCCCAGCATGGCGAAGCTGGCGGTAACCCCCC
>MWAC01000027.1 GCA_002068815.1 Firmicutes bacterium ADurb.Bin467
CGATCGATATGTCGATGCCGCCGATCATGATCACCATCGACACGCCGATGCCCGCGATCGCGTACGCCGAGAACGCGCGCGCGACGTTCATCAGGTTCGTCATGTCGCCGAACGCCGGCTTGATCGCGTACAGCAGCGCGCACATCAAGACAAAGATCGCGAAAATCGTGATCGTCGAGGCGTTGGACCCCCGGAACAGCTTGCGCCACGTGGAACTGGCCTTCGTCTGCATGTCGTTTCTCCTCCTCAGATCGTCGGCGTGCGGGACCGTACCTCCGCCCGCCGACCCGGAAAACCTTCGGTTTCCTGATCGCGTCCCCTCAGATCGTCGGCGCGGATTGCGCACCGCTCGCCGACGCCGCCTGCCCTTTCCCGGTCAGGAAATGGCCATCTTCATCAGGATTTCCTGGTTCGCGTCCTTGCGGTCGACCTCACCCTTGAGCCGCCCCTCGTGCATCACGTAGATCCGGTCGGACATGCCGAGAATCTCCGGCAATTCCGACGAGATCATCGCGATCGCGACGCCCTGCCTCGCCATCTCGGACATCAGCGCGTGTATCTCCTTTTTCGCGCCGACGTCGATGCCGCGCGTCGGCTCGTCGAGGATCAGAATCGAAGGGTTCGTCGCCATCCACTTCGCGATGACGACCTTCTGCTGGTTGCCGCCGGAGAGGTTCAGGACCTTCTGCTCGATCGACGGCGTCTTGACGCGCAGCTTTTCGACGTATTCGTCGACGAGCGCCTTCTCCGCCTTCGGCTTGATCATCCACCGCTTCGCGACCTTCGAGAGCGCCGCCAGCGACACGTTCCTCCGGACGGTCATCTTCAGAATCAGCGCCTGCTCCTTGCGGTCCTCGGGCACGAAGCCCATGCCGCAGCGCCGCGCGTCGACGGTGTTTCGGATGTCTGCCCTCCTGCCGCGGACGAATATCTCGCCGCTCTCCCTGCGGTCGATGCCGAACACCGCGCGCATGACCTCGCTGCGCCCGGCGCCGACCAGCCCCGCGAAGCCCACGATCTCGCCCGCGCGCACGTTGAAGCTGATGTCCTTCAAAAAGTTCTTCGTCGAAAGGCCCTTGACCTCGAGAACGACGTCGCCGATGGGCGCCTCGTCCTTGACGAACAGGTTCTTGACATCGCGCCCGACCATCGCCGCGATGACCTGCTGCTCGGTCACCTCGGCGGTGACCATCTTCTCCATCATCTCGCCGTCGCGCATGACCGCGATCTCGTCGGAAATCTCGAACACCTCGTTCATGCGGTGCGAGATGAACACGATCGCCACGCCCTCGTCGCGGAGCCTGCGGATGATGCCCATCAGCATCGCGGTCTCGGTGTCGGTCAAAGACGAGGTCGGCTCGTCCATGATGATCAATTCCGAATTGTACGACAGCGCCTTCGCGACCTCGACCATCTGCTTCTGCGCGGTCGAGAGGAATTTGACCTTCGTGCGCGTGTCAAGCGTCAGCCCCACGCGCTGCAAAAGCTCCGACGCGCGCTCGTGCTGGCGCTTGTGATCGACGAGCCCGCCCCGCCGAAGCTCCCGCCCGACGAAGATGTTCTCGGCGATGTCGACGTTGTTGAGTACGCTCAGCTCCTGGTAGATGATGCTGATGCCCAGGCTCCGCGAGGCCAGCGGCCCGTCGATCTGGACGGGCTTTCCCTTTATGGTTATTTCGCCCGCGTCGCGCTTGTAGATGCCGGAGAGAATCTTCATCAGCGTCGATTTCCCCGCGCCGTTTTCGCCGACCAGCGCCAGAACCCTGCCCGGATAGACGGACAGGCTCACGTCGTTCAGCGCGCGCACGCCCGGAAAGCTCTTCGAAATGCCTCGCATCACCAGAAGCGGCTCCCGTCCCTCGCTCAACCGGCTCACACTCCTTTATGAGGCCCATAGTGTTAAATATTGTACTATTCTTTGCGCCGATTGTCAAGGTTGCCGTGCTTTTTAAGGGGGAAAGGGCGTCGTTCCGGCCGGATTTTTGCGGCCGGGACCGCCAAAACCCCACGCGGCCGGAAAACTCCTAATTTTCCCGCACACGGCCGCTGTTTTTTTGTCTTATTCGGTCATATTCTCCGTTTTTAGGCATACATAGTAAGGCAGATAGGGAATTTGTCCGAAAGGAACTGAAAATCATGGAGAAGATTCGCGTGGTGCTGGCGGACGACAACATGAGTGTTCTCCGCCTTCTGACAAACTTCTTTGCGGAAACGCCGGACATCGAGCTTGTAAAATCGATCTCCGACGGCGCAAAGGTCGCCGAGGCGGTGCGCGTGCACCGGCCCGACGTGCTCGTCACCGACATCATCATGCCCAGGCGCGACGGCTTCCGGATACTCGAGGAACTGAACGAACTGCCGGAGGAGGAGCGGCCGAAGGTCATCGTGCTGACCGGCCTCTCGCGCGACGACTTCATACTGCGCGCGGTGAAGCTCGGCGCAAGCTACTACATGGTCAAGCCCTTCGACATGCGGCTGCTCGCAAACCGCATCCGCGAAGTCGTCTCCTCGTTCGAAGACGGCGCGATCGCGGAGCTTCCGACCCCCCGCGAGCCCGCGTACCCGGACGTCGACGAGCAGGTCACGAACCTGTTTTTGACGATCGGCATCCCCGCGCACATCAAGGGCTACCACTACCTGCGCGAGGCCGTGCGCATGGTGCTCTCCTGCCCGGACGTCATCAACCGCATCACGAAGGAGCTCTACCCCGGCATCGCCCGCAAGTTCGACACCACCGCAAGCAAGGTCGAGCGCGCAATGCGCCACGCGATCGACGTCGCCTGGTCGCGCGGAAGGCTCGATTCCGTCAACAGCATGTACGGCTACAAGGTGCTCTCCCCCGACGACAAGCCGACGAATGGGGAATTCATCGCGCTGATCGCCGACAAGGTAGGGGTCAGGAAGAGCGCGTAAAACCCTTTGATTGCAGGGGTTTTCGCGGGTGAAGGGCAGGGCTCGAAGGAAGCCTGTCCGCTTCCAGACCTATGAATGTTTTTCGCCGAACCGACGAACGCCTTTCCTTTATCGCCTCTGTCGGGGTGTAAAGGAAAGGCGTATTTCTTATGAAAATGGACCGGATGATCGCGCTGTTTATGGACTACTGCCAGAGCAAGCGGCTTCGACCGAAGACGATGCAATCCTATGAGCAGAGTTTGCGGCTCTTCGAGGCGTGGTTGAAGGACACGGAGCAAATTACGGAGGTCGAGCACATCCGCGAGGCGACGCTGCGTTCCTATATGCTTGACCTTCAA
>MWAC01000028.1 GCA_002068815.1 Firmicutes bacterium ADurb.Bin467
GAGCCGGTCGGGGGGGATCGGGTAGCCGCGGTCGGCGTAGCCGAGCGTCAGGTCGAAGTTCACGCAGAGAAACTGCATCCCGCCGTCCGCCGCCTCCATCCGGTAGGGCGTGCCCGGCTGCCACAGCACGAGGTCGCCGCGCTCGAGCGGATAGGTCGAGCCGTCGAGAAACATCTGCCCCTCGCCGCGGTAGACGTAGAACAGCCGGCAGTCGTAGGAGCGCGTCGGCTGCGGGTAGTCGCCCGGGCGGATCGGGAGAAGCTGCACGTGGCGGACGAACGGGCTGGCGTCGAGAAGCCGCATCCCGGTTTCGGGCTGCACGGTCTCCACCTCCTTTGTTTTCGACAAATTCGCGTTTGGTTTCTGCATTCATTAAAGCACAAATCCGCGCTACAATCAAGGGGAAAATACTTGACACCGGAGGGGCATATGAACATCGAGAGAATCGCAAAATCGACGGCGCGCGTGGGCGTGTTCGGCGTCGGCTTCGACGCGTACTGGCCGCAGTTCGAGGGGCTGCTTCCGAGGCTTCTGGAGTTCCACGAGGATTTCAAGGCGATCGTCGCGGAAAACGGCGTCGAAATCGTCGACTTCGGCATGGTCGATAACAACGCGAAGGCCTACGAGGTCGTGGAAAAGATGAAGGGCGCGCGGCTCGACCTTCTGATGTGCAACATGCTGACGTATGCGACCTCGTGCATCTTCGCGCCGATCCTTAGGGACGCGAACATACCGATCGTGCTGATCGCGCTGCAGCCGCGCGACCGCATGGATTACACAAACGCGAGCACGCGCCAACAGTTGGAAAACGACAACATCTGCGCCGTGCCGGAGTTCATGTGCGTCGCGGCCCGCTACGGAAAGAAGATACACGACGTCGTCATGGGGAAGCTCTACAATGACCCCGAGGCGTTTGCGGAGATCGCCGACTGGTGCGCGATCGCGAAGGTATTGAACGGCTTCAAGGGCGCGCGGTTCGCGCTGATGGGCCACGTATTGGAGTCCATGTACGACATGCACGCCGACCCGACCGCGATCTCCTCGGCGTTCGGCGTCCACGTGCCGCTGCTCGAGGTCGACGACGTGCTGAAGGTCTACGACGAAGTCACCGAGGGCGAGGTCAAAGAGCGCGGCGAATTCATCCTCTCGTGCTTCGACACGCCCGACCCGGTGTCCGACCCGCTGACGATGAAGCTGACGGATTCCGACCTCTACAAGGCGGCGAAGGCGTCCGTCGCGCTCGACCGGTTCGTCCAAAAGCACAACCTGACCGGCCTCGCGTATTACTACAACGGCCGGCCGGGCTCCGAGCACGAGGCGGTCGTCTCGTCGTTCATCGTCGGCAACTCGCTGCTCAATGCGCAGGGCATTCCGATGTGCGGCGAGTTCGACATCAAGACCTGCGTCGCGATGTACATCATGGACCGGCTCGGCATCGGCGGCAGCTTCGCGGAGTTCCACCCGTTCGACTTCGTCGAGGACTTCATATTCGTCGGCCACGACGGGCCGCACCACATCGCGATCGCGGACGGGAAGCCGGTGCTGCGCAGCCTAAGAAAATACCACGGCAAGCCCGGCAGCGGCGCGTCGGTCGAGTTCCGCATCAAGGAGGGACCGATCACGATGCTCGGCATCACGCAGACCGCGGACGGCCGGTTCAAGTTCGTCGTCGGCGAGGGCGAGAGCCGCAAAGGGCCGATCCCGCCGACCGGCAACACGAACACGCGCGGCTTCTTCCAGCCCTCCACGAAGGAGTTCATCAAGAAGTGGGTCATGGCGGGCCCGACGCACCACTACGCGCTCGGCGTCGGCCACCGCGCGGAGACGATTCGGCGCATCGCGGAGGTGCTCGGAATCGAGTGCCGGATCGTCCGGTAAGGGACAACAAAAGCGCGCAGGCCCGTCGTCATTCGGGCCTGCGCGCCTTTCCGTCCCTAGGCGCCGTAGTGGAGGAACACGCGCGGCAGGAACAGCACGACGTCCGGCATGTAGGAGATGATTGCGAGCACGGCGATCATCGCGGCGAGCGGCCACCATATCTCCTTGACGATGTCCTTCAACGGCGTCGCGCTGATGCCGGAGGTGATGAACAGGAGCATCCCGAACGGCGGCGTGCACAGCCCGATCATCATGTTGAAGATGGCGACGAGGCCGAAGTGCAGAAGGTCGATGCCCAGCGCCGTCGCGATCGGGATCATCAGCGGCACGAACACCATCTGGATCACGGACGTGTCGATGAACATGCCGAGGATCAATATCGCGACGTTGACGATGAACAGGAACAGGTACTTGTTCTGCGTGAGCCCTGTGATCAGGTTCGCGGCGTTCACCGAGACCTGCTCGACCGCGACGATGTAGTTGATGCACGCGGCGGCGCCGATCATCAGCGAGACCGTGCCGACGCCCTTGACGGTCTCCTTGAGGATGTTCTTGAGGTCCTGCCAGCCGAGCATGCGGTAGACGACGGCCGCGACGACCAGCGCGTAGAAGCCCGCGACCGCCCCGGCCTCGGTCGGCGTCATGACGCCGGTGTAGATGCCCGCGAGCAGCACGACCGGGGTCAGAAGCGCCGGGATCGCGGCGAAGGTCGAGCGCAGGAACTTCCGGAAGCCCATCCGGACCGAGGTCGGGTAGTTGCGCCGCTGCGCGATGATCGCGACGTAGATCATCAGCGCCGCGGTCAAAAGGAGCGCCGGGATCATGCCGCCCAAAAACAGCGCGCCGACGGATACGCCGGAGTACATCGCGTAGATGACCATCGGGATGCTCGGCGGGAACGTCGGGCCGAGCACGGCGGAGGAGGCGGTCATCGCGCAGGAGAAGCCGGCGTCGTAGCCCTCCTTCTTCATGTGCTCGATCTCCATCTTGCCCAGGCCGCTCGCGTCCGCGATCGCCGAGCCGGTCATGCCCGCGAACACGAGCGAGCCGAGTATGTTCACGTGGCCCAGGCCGCCCTTGAACCGCCCGACGAGACCGAGCGCGAAGCCGTAGATCTTGTCGGTCACCTTGCCGGTGTTCATCACGTTCGCGGCGAAGATGAACAGCGGCACCGCGATGATCGTGTAGTTCGTGTAGAAGGTCTTCAGCGTCTGCTGGCCGACCATCTTGATCGGCGTGCCGGCGACGATGAAGTAGAACATGCACGCGGTCATCAGCCCCAGCGGAATCTGCATGCGCAACAGAAAGATCAGCACAAAGACGATCAGGAATACGATCAGCGGCAGGCTCATAATCCGACGGTCCCCTCCTTTGCGTGTTCGAGGGCCTGATCGGCCTCGCTCATGTTGTTGCGCAGATAGGTCTTTACGTCCTCCTCGGACGCCAGCCCGGTAAACACCTTGAAGTCGGTGATCATATCGCGCAGCATATACAGAATCATCAGCGCGAGGAAGGGGATATACGGCGCGTAGACGATGTTCAGGCCGATCTTGAGGGAGCTCGTCTTCTGGCGGGCCATGAAGCCGACGAACTCGACGCTGGGGAGAAACGACCAGGTGAACGCGAACGCGATCAAAAGGCCGCCGAAAAACGTGCAGAATGCGCGCAGGCGCAGCGGCATCTTGTCGGTGATCAGCGTGAATACGACGTGCGAGCGGTCGCGCTGCGCGTAGCAGGCGCCGAGGATCACGAGCCACAGGTAGCAGGAGACGGTGATCTCATACGCCATGTCGAGCGGGTTCCTGAGCACATAGCGGAAGAAAATCTGGACGACGAACATCACGAACATGATGACGAAGGCCGCCGCGGGGATATAGAGCTCCACGATGTCGCGCAAAATGTCGCGCGTCTTTCGCAGCGAATCCACAAAAATCCCTCCCTTTCAACGAGGGCCGCGGCCGGCACGCCGGCCGCGGCCCCCTGTGAATGCAGGCCGATTATCCCATCGCCTGAATCTTCTCGAGCAGCTCGAGGTCCCAGTTCGCGGACATCGGGCTCTGGAGGTAGTGCGCGATCACGTGCTCCGAGAACGCGTCGACGTCTGCCTCGTAGACGGACAGGCCCTTCTCCTTGAAGAACGCCACGAGGTTCGCCTCGCGGGCGAGGTTCGTCTCGTCGCAGAACTTGCGGCCGGCCTCGACGCCGTCCAGGATGATCTGCCGCTGCGCGTCGGTCAGCCCGTTCCAGAAGCCGAGGTTGATCGCCGGCCAGACGGAGTCGACCAGGTGGCTCGTCAGCGTGATCGACTTCTGCACCTCGTAGAACTTCGCGCTCTCGACGGTCGGCAGCGGGTTGTCCTGCCCGTCGACGACGCCGGTCTGCAGCGCCAGGTACAGCTCCGAGAACGAGATCGGCGTCGGGTTCGCGCCGAGCGCGCGGCCGAGCTCGAGCCATGCCTCGGAGTTCGGCATGCGCAGGTTGACGCCCTTCAAATCCTCGGGGGTCTTGATCGCCCTGTCCTCGGACAGCGAAATCTGGCGGGAGCCCAGGTACCACGCGCCCAGCGGCAGCAGGCCCTGCTCCTCGCCGACGCGGGCGAAGGCCTCCTTGCCGATCTCGCCGTTGAGCACCTTCGTCATGTGGTCGTAGCTCTTGAACGTGTAGCCGGCGGCGAACATGCCGATCCACGGCGAGCCCGTCGTCAGCCAGCTCGCGCTGACCAAGGACATCTGCGCGTCGTTGCCGGCCACGGCCACGACCTCCTCCTCCTGCGTGAAGAGGACGGCGTCTGTGTAGACCTCGACGTCGATGTTGCCGCCCGAGGCTTCCTCGACGTACTTCTCAAACTCGAGCATCGCCCTCGCGTGGGTGTCCGTGGAGACGGCGGTCAGGCTGACGATCATCTTGACCGGGGCGCCCAGATCCTGCGCGAGCGCGCCGGACATGGAGAGCATCAGGAGCGCGACGAGCATGAGAGTAAACAGCTTTTTCATGGGAGTTCCTCCTTCTTAATTTCATGCAGTGTTCCCGCATGGATGTCGGGGGGTTCGGGGGCCGCGTGCTCCTCGAGGTAGGCGGCCATGTTCATCTCCGAGTGGTAGAGGTGCGAGTACATCATGTGCGCGGCGCGGTCGGCCGAGCGGGCCTTCAGCGCGTCCAAGATCCGCTGGTGGCGCTTGATGCCGTCGTCGATGCCGCCCTTGACGAATATGCCGGCGGTGATGATCTCCTTGAACACGTTGCTCATCGTCCCCACCATCAAAGCCAGCAGCGGGTTTCGGGACGCCCGCGCGATCGCCAGGTGGAACTCGAAGTCGAGGTCGCGGCGCGCGCCCGTCTCGAGCGACCGGTCCTTGAGCTTCTCGAGAAGCTGCTCCATCTCCGCGAGCTCCGCCTCGGTCACGCGCTCGACGGCCCTGCGGATCGCGGCGATCTCGAACACCGAGCGCAGGTCGTAGATGTCGTGGAACGAGATGCCGTCGAGCTTGATGATGCGCGCGAGCATGTCCGAGATGTTCTGCGCCTCCGGGTGCGTGATGTACGCGCCGGAGCCCGCGCGCGAGTCGACGAGGCCGCGCTCCTTCAAGAGCTTCAGCGCCTCGCGCATGATCGTGCGGCTGACCTGGTATCGCTCGGCGAGATGCTGCTCGGACGGCAGCCGCTGCCCGACCGCGTAGAGCGAGATGATCTCCCGCTCGAGCCGGTCGGCGATCTGCTCATAGAGGTTGCGCGTGTCGCTCTGATCGCATGTCATGCCGGGTTTCCCCCTCGTATGCCCTTGAGCGTCCGCGCCGCGCCCTCGGCGACGAAGCCCAGGTCGTCGCCGCAGCCGAGGAAGCTGACGCCGCGGTTGAGCCACTCCCGGATCGTGACCGGGCAAGAGGCGCCGATCGACGCGCCGAACGGCACGCCGGCCGCCCTGCACGCCCGGGCGATTTCGTCGTAGACCGAGAGCATCTCCGGGTGGCGCAGGTCGCCCAAGTGCCCGTAGCTCGCGGAGAGGTCGTTCGGGCCGACGACGATCATGTCCACGCCGGGGACGGCGAGGATTTCCGGGAGATTCCCGACGGCCGTCCGGTGCTCGATCTGCATGATCTTGAGAAGCGCCCGGTCCGCTCCCGCGAGGTACTCGTCCCTGGGAATCGCGCCGTAGTGACTGGCGCGGCGGGGGCCGAAGCCGCGCGAGCCCGCGGGCGGATACCGGCAGGCGTCGATCGCGCGGCGCGCCTCGTCCTCGGAGCAGATGAACGGCACGATCAGCGCGTCCGGGCCCATCTCGAGCACCTGCTTGATCCGGACAGGGTCGTTCCACGCGACGCGGACAAACGACGCCGCGCCCGCGGCCGCGCACGCGGTGATGTGCCCGAGGATTTCGCGCAGGTCCATCGCCGAGTGCTCGGCGTCGATCCACACGAAGTCGTAGCCGTGATATCCCATCAACTCCGAGAATTGCGAATCGCCCGAGAACACATGCCCGCCGACGACCAGCTCGTTCCGGTGGAATTTTTCGCGAATCCAGTCTGCCCTCGTCATCCGCACACTTCCTCATAGAGCGCGTTCATCGCGCGGTTCATCATCCTGACCTCGGTCCTGAACGTCTCGCTCAAAAGCGCGTCGTCCTGCGCGCGCGAGAACGTCGCGATCGGCAGCTTTTCGATCTCCTTCAGGTGGTATTTCGCGTTGACCGGGTAGAGCTGCCGCTCGATCAAGGACGCGAGCGTCAGCATGTCCTGCACGCGCTGCGCCTTCGGATGGCGCGGGTTGCGCGTGAGCCATACGTAGAGCTCCGGGTGAAAATTCGCCATGATGCCGGAATACCCCGGCGCGCCGTCGAGCAGCGATTCGAGCGCGGTCGTCGTGTTCGCGTTGTAGAGCTTTAAGTTCGTGCCCCGGATGGCGGCGAGCTTTTCGCGGATCGTCGCCGCGTCGCAGCACGTGTCCTTTAAAAAGTAGAAGCGCCCCGTTTCGGCGACGAACCCGGCCATCTCGGGCGACATCAGCCGCTTGTAGGGCAGCGGGCACTCGTACGCGCCGAGGTTCATCGCTGGATCGAGCCTCGAAATCAGCCGCTCCATGTTGGACATCCAGACGCCGTCCGATTCATCGGCCCTCGCGAGGTGGTTCGTGATCAGGATGACCGCGTCGACGCCGGTCGCCGCGATGGCCTCGAGCTCGCGGACCTGCTCGTCGAAGTCGTCCGATATGTGGCCGCTCGCGACGACCGGCACGCGGCCCGCGGCCTGCGAGCGCGTGATCTCGGTGATCCGGACGCGCTCCGCGAGGTTCATCCAATAGATTTCGCTGGACTGGCAGCACGCGAACAGCCCGTCCACGCCGTGCGCTATGTACCACTCGACCAGCGCGCGAAGGCCGTCCTCGTCGATTTCCCCATTGCGGTGAAGCGGGGTGAGCATGACCGGCCATACGCCGCCGGGATACGCGTTCATACGATCGCCTCCAGACATCGTGCATCTTGAGCTGCAAAAGCTGTAATACAAGTATAGCGAAGCCGGCAGATATTGTCAACACCATATTTTCAATTTTTATGCCATAAATTCCAAATTCTCCGCGCGTGCGTTGGAGGGGAGCCGCCGCGATCGAAGATTCGGAGAAAAAATGCGGCCGGGCGTTTGTCCGACCGCGAAAGGCTGTATGACAGCGTGGGGTTATTCGACCGGAACCTTCCAGACGAGTTTCATGATCGGCTCCGGCTCGCCGCCCGCCTCGATCGAGGGCATGTGCGCGTCCCAGGGCGCGAGCACCGCGTAGTCGCCGGGGCCCATGATCCGCTCGACGGCGCGCGCGGGGCGCTTGAAAAAGCCGATGTCCTTCTCCGCGTCGAAGTCCGACTCCGGCTCGAGCGCGTCCGTCCGCGCGACGAATATCCGCTCCCGGCCGCGGAACACCATCTGCACGTCGGCGTATCTCCGGTGCGCCTCGAAGCGCCCGGCCTCCTCGGGCTTCGGCAGATACCGCTGCACAAGGCAGAAAATCCCGTCCTCCCACTCGACGCGCCGACCGTTCTCCAGCCCGTCGACGTCCAGCGCCTTCGCGCGCTCGAGCACGGTTCCCACGCGAAGCGAGAGCCGCTCACGGACGGCCGCGTTTGCCAGATTGTCAAATTCCATGGGGCAGACCTCCTTTTTATCGGAACGATGTACCAATTATAGGATATTTTTTGCCATCTGTCTACGCGTGTTCGGGGGTAATTTCCGCCCGGTCCGCGCAATCTACCCGGAGAGGAAGGTTGTGGAAGCAATGCGGTACTTTTCCGGCGCGGGAAGGCGCAGGCGGTACTTCGAGGGATGGTACTTCAAGCAGCAGGGCGCGGAGGAGACCGTCGCGCTGATCCCGGCGCTGCACGTCGACGGCCGGGGGCGGGCGTCCGCGTCGCTGCAGGTGATCGCGGGCGCGCTTTCGCACAGCGTGCCGTTCGACGCTCGCTCCTTCTCCGCGGAGCGGGACCGGCTTGCAATCCGCCTCGGGAACAGCGTCTTTTCCGAACACGGGTGCGAGCTGGACG
>MWAC01000029.1 GCA_002068815.1 Firmicutes bacterium ADurb.Bin467
CCGGCGAGCTTTACCTGATGCTCAACAAGCCCGCGGGCGTCGTGACCGCCGCGAGGGACAATGTAAGCGACACGGTGTTTTCGCTCTTGCCGGACGCGATCCGAAGGCGCGACCCGTCGCCGGTCGGCCGGCTCGACAAGGACGTGACGGGGCTTCTGCTGTTCACGACCGACGGCGAGCTGCTGCACAGGCTGATCTCGCCGAAGCGGACGGTCGAGAAGGTCTACCTCGCCTCGGTCGAGGGCACCCCGGACGCGGGCGACGCGCGGGTGTTCGCCGAGGGCGTTCCGCTCTCGGACTTCACGGCGAAGCCTTCGAAGCTCGAGGTCGTCGGGGACGGGCTCGCGCTCGCGACCGTCACCGAGGGCAAGTTCCACCAGGTCAAGCGGATGTTCGCGGCGATCGGCCACCCGGTCGTCTCGCTCACGCGGCTGTCGGTCGGCGGCGTGACGCTCGACCCGTCGCTGCCCGAGGGCGGCTTTCGCATGCTCGAAGAATCCGAGGTCTCGGCGCTGTACGCGGTCGCCGGGCTCGAAAGGAAATGACGATGTCCGAACACTACTACACCCCGTCGCCGTCGTCGAAACACGACGAACACCGCGTCGAAATCTCGGCGCTCGGCGAGGCGCTCTCGTGCGCGACCGACGCCGGCGTGTTCTCGCGCGGCGGTCTCGACGTCGGCACGCGGATTTTGATCGAGGCGCTGCCGACGCTTTCCGGCCGGGTGCTCGACCTCGGCTGCGGCTGGGGCGCGCTCGGGGGGCTGCTCGCGAAGAAATACCCGGACGCCGAGTTCGTGCTGACGGACGTCAACGAGCGCGCGGTCGCGCTGGCGGAGCGGAACATCCGGCAAAACGGCCTCAAAAACGCGCGCGCGGTTCGGGGCGACGGCTTCGAATCCGTCGAGGGCGCGTTCGACTGGATACTGACGAACCCGCCCATCCGCGCGGGAAAGGCCGTGATCTACGGCCTGTTCCGCGCGGCGCAAAGACACCTCGCAGAGGGCGGCAGGCTCGTGGTCGTCATCCGCAAGCAGCAGGGCGCGAAGTCCGCCGAGGCGTTTCTGTCGGAGATTTTCCCGCGCGTCGAGGCGATCGACAAGAGCGGGGGCTACTGGGTATTGATGGCGGATATGCGCCGCGAGGAGGATATAAGATGAAGGAAAACCGGCTGAACCGCGTCGCAAAGGGCATGGAGGCGATGGGCCTTGCGCAGATTCTCGTCAGCTCTCCCGCGTCGGTCTACTATTTGACCGGCACGTGGGTCGAGCCGGGCGAGCGGATGCTTGCGCTCTACATCCACAAAAGCGGCGACGCGAAGCTGTTCGCGAACCGCATGTTCGCGCTGTCCGGAAGCGTCGACGCGCCGCTCGTCGAGTTCGACGACACCGAGGACGCGGCGAAGATCCTCGCGGACGCGCTCCGGCCCGGCGCGATCGGCATAGACAAGCTCTGGCCGAGCCAGTTCACGATACGGCTGATGGACGCGCGGGGCGACATACGGCCCGTGCTCGGCTCGAGGCCGGTCGACGACGCGCGCATGCGCAAGGACGCCGAGGAAATCGCGCTGATGCGCGAGAGTTCGCGGAAAAACGACGCCGCGATTGCGCTGGCGATGGAATCCGTCCAGGCGCGCGCGACCGAGAAGGGCGTCGCCGACGCCTACGAGCGCGCCGCCGCGTCGGTCGGGGGCGCGGGTTCGAGCTTTCCGCCGCTGATCTGCTTCGGCAGGAACACCGCCGAGCCGCACCACTCGACCGACACAACAGAGCTTCGACCCGGCGACGCGGTGATACTCGACGTCGGGCTCTCGTGGAACCGCTACGCGAGCGACATGACGCGCACCGCGTTCTTCGGAGAGCCTTCCGACGAGCAGAGGCGCGTGCACGACATCGTCGTAAAGGCAAACGCCGCGGGCCGCGCGGCGGCGAGGCCGGGCGTTCCGATGCGGGAGATCGACCGCGCGGCGCGCAAGGTCATCGAGGACGCGGGCTACGGGCCGTATTTCATCCACCGCACCGGCCACGGCATCGGCCTCGAGGTGCACGAGCCGCCGGACGCGAGCGCGGTCAGCGATGTGATCGCCGCGCCGGGCATGGTGTTCTCGGTCGAGCCCGGCATCTACCTTCCCGGCCGCTTCGGCGTGCGCGAGGAGGACTTGGTGCTGATCACCGGGGACGGCGCGGAGACTTTCAACCATTTCCCCCACGAGATGCGCATACTCTGAGCCGCGGAAAGGTGGCGACTCTGTGGAATTTGAGTTCATCGAGCACATGGGCGGCATGGACATACGCATGTTCATCGTGACGATCTACAAGCGCCAGACGCACTTTCACAGCGACATCGAGATCCTTTTGCCGCTCGAGGGGTCGGTGATGATCGACGTCTCGACCCGGCGCAGCGTCGTCGAGGCGGGCGAATTCTTCATCGTCAACCGCAACGAGGCGCACTCGCTGGTGCGCACCGAGCACCCGAACGTGCTGCTCGTTTTGCAGTTCAGCCCGAACTTCTCGAAGGACTACTACCCGCAGCTCTCGCGCATACGCATACGGCAGCACCACATCGTGCCGAAGTGGATGCCGAAGCTGCATCAGGAATTGAAGGCGGCGTTCGCGTTCATGCTGCGCTGGATGGGCGAGAAGCGCGAGGGCTATCAGCTCGCGCTGATGAGCGGGCTGAACGCGGTCGCCTGCGCGATCGTGCGCCACGGCGTCTATGAAAACCAGAGCGCCGAGAAGCCGACCGGCGAGGAAAAGACGCGCGCCAGACTCACGAGCATCGTCGATTACATCCAGAAAAACTACACGCACAACGTGTCCCTGGCCGAGCTCTCGAAGGCCGAGAACATGGACATGACCTATCTGTCGCATTTCATCAAAAAGCAATTGGGCATCTCCTTTCGCGAATACGTAAACCGGCTTCGGCTCGAGCGCGCGGTCGACTTGGTTACGAACACGCGCATGCGCATGATCGACGTCTGCGTCGACTGCGGCTACTCCGACTACCGCTACCTCAACAAGGCGTTTTTGCAGGAGTTCGGCATGACGCCGGCGCAGCTGCGCGAAAAGGGGCTCGTGTCCAGGCCCTTGATCTTCTCCGACAGCGACCCGGAGGGCGCGGGCGAGCACAGCTACATGAACCTCGTCGCGGTCTACCAGCGCGTGCTCGAGCAGCTCGAGGCGCCAGACATTTCATCGCAAATTCATCCGTTTTTTCAGAAAATCACAAAATAATCTGCAACGCAAACCAAAACCATGCAGGTGTTACTTTGTTAACTGTGGTATCATGTCTACAATAAGAAACGGAAAATATTCCGGTGAATACGCCAAACATTCCGAAAAGATTTGGTGTGTTGCGCCGGACAATGAAACTTTTTGTAGGCGGATCGACGGAAAGGACGGGTTGCAATGGGCAGAAAATTGCACTACGGCATGGTCGGCGGAGGCCCCGGCGCGTTCATCGGCGACGCGCACCGGCGCTCGATCAACCTGGACGGCATGGCGGAGCTGGTCGCGGGCTGCTTTTCGAGGAGCTACGAGGGGACGCTCGAGACCGGCAAGGCGCTGGGCATCGCTCCGGACCGGCTGTACCGCACGTTCGAGGAGATGGCGGCCGCGGAATCGAAGCGCGAGGATGGCATCGACTTCGCCGTCGTCGTGACGCCGAACCACGCGCACTACGCGGCGTGCAAGGCGTTCCTCGAGGCCGGCATACACGTCAGCTGCGACAAGCCGCTGTGCGTCAACTCCGAACAGGCGCTCGAACTTGAAAGGCTCGCGAGGGAGAAGGGGCTCCTGTTCCTCGTGACCTACACCTACATGGGCCACGTGACCGCGAAGCACGCGCGCGAGATCATCAAGCGCGGCGACATTGGAACCGTGCGCACCGTCGCGGCCGAGTACCCGCAGGGCTGGCTCGCGCACGAGGGCGAGTGGGGCGGCAAGCAGGGCTCGTGGCGCTGCGACCCGAAGCAGTCCGGCGACACGAACTGCCTGGGCGACATCGGAACGCACATCGAGAACACCGTCGCCATGATGACCGGGCTCAAGATCCGGCGCGTGCTTGCGAAGATGGACAAGGTCGTCCCGGGAAGGCTGCTCGACGACAACGACTTCGTGCTCGTCGAGTACGAAAACGGCGCGACCGGCATGTACTGGTCGAGCCAGATCGCGATCGGCCACGACAACAGCCTGCGCGTGCGCATCTACGGCGACGGCGGCTCGATCCAGTGGTTCCAGGAGGAGCCGGAGAAGATCACCGTCGTCAAGAAGGACGGGTCGCTGACCGAGCACCACCGCGGCTACGGCTCGATCGCGCCGGCGGCGGCAAAGTACGCGAGGCTCCCGAGCGGCCACCCGGAGGGCTGGATCGAGGCGATGGCGAACCTCTACCGCAGCTTCATCGAGTGCATCCGCGCGAAGGAGGCGGGCACGTTCGCCGAGGACATGGTCGACTTCCCGACGGTCTCCGACGGCGCGGACGGCGTGCGCTTCATCGAGGCGTGCCTGAAGTCCACGCGAAACGGCAACACCTGGGTGGAACTGTAAAAACGACATCGTATAGGAGGAAACGGATATGGCAAGACCCATTACGCTTTGCACCGCCCAGTGGGCGGATCTGCCGCTTGACGAACTTTGCAGGGTCGCCAAGCAGATGGGCTACGAGGGACTCGAGCTCGCGACCTGGGGGCCGATCGACGTCAAGCGCGCGTCGGAGGACCTCGAGTATGTCAAGGAGGTCAAGGACACGCTCGCGAAGCACGGCCTGGGCTGCTGGGCGATTGCCGCGCACGTGCCGGGCCAGTGCGTCGCCGACCTCTGGGACCCGCGGCTGGACGGCTTCGCGCCGGCGGAGTGCTCCGGAAAGCCGGAGCTGATCCGCAAGTGGGGCACCGAGCAGATGATGCTGACCGCGAAGGCCGCCCACAACATGGGCGTCAAGGTCGTCACCGGCTTCATGGGGAGCCCGATCTTCAAGTACTTTTACTCGTTCCCGCAGACCTCCGAGGCCATGGTTGAGGCGGGCTTCCGGGAGGTCAAGGAGTGCTGGGGGCCGATCTTCGACGAGTTCGACAGGTACGGCGTGAAGTTCGCGCTCGAGGTGCACCCGGGCGAGATCGCGTTCGACTATTGGACGTTCAAGAAGCTGCTCGAGACCTTCGACTACCGCGAGACGCTCGGCTGCAACTTCGACCCCTCGCACCTCGTCTGGCAGATGGTCGACCCGTGCATGTTCCTCGAGGACTTCATCGACCGCGTCTACCACGTGCACGCGAAGGACTGCAAGCTGAACTACAACGGCCGCAACGGGTGTCTCGGCTCGCACATCACCTTCGGCGACGTGCGAAGGGGCTGGAACTTCGTGTCGCTCGGCCACGGCGACGTCGACTTCGACGGCATCTGCCGCGTGCTCAACCAGGGCGGCTATTCGGGCCCGCTGTCCGTCGAATGGGAGGACTCCGGCATGGACCGCATCTACGGCGCGACCGAGGCTTGCGAGTTCCTGCAGAGGTACAACTTCGAGGTCTCGAAGGTCGCGTTCGACTCGGCGATCCGGACCGACGCCTGACCTATGCCCGCGCGCGGCGGGGG